>JANQMF010000075.1 GCA_028280225.1 Pseudomonadales bacterium
ACGGCTGATGCTCAGCTGATAGGTCCGACATACCGGCTCACCCCGGGCATCCAGGGTATCTAAACGAGTGACCTGTGCCGCGCCCGGTTTGATGGCAGACAGGCCAATTACCGTGGCTTGTGTGGTCAAATGATCTCCGGCGGTTATGGGCCTGTAAATGTGCAGGTCGTGGGCTGCATGGACCCCCCGGGCGCTTTCCTGAGAGGTTACTGACTCGTAACCGGGCAGGGTGCGGGAATCGAGAATAACCGGCCATTCGAGACAGACCGGGAATACCGGATGCGCCATCACCGCCGCCTGGCTGGTGTCCATATAACGGGGGTTAAGGTCCCCGATTCCCGCGGCATAACTCATGATCCAGCGTGCATCAACCGCATGCTGATGAACCGGGGTGGATTTCCCCACCATCTTTGTTTCCAGGGGCATAAACAATGTTCCCGTTTTTGCTGACCTTACAAGACTGATGTTCGGATGAACATCAAAACGCTCAAGCCCGGCCCTGAGTGTCCTTTCCCGGCAACTGGAGTTTAAGCAGTACCCGCAGTTGTTCAGCGGCAATTTGCAGCGGTTTGCCGTTGCGCTGAACCCTGGCTTCGATCAAAGCCCCCTGCAACGCCGAGGTGCACAGGCTGGCTAACCCCGCCGCCTGGTCTTCGTCAAAACCATCCGCCATCAATTTTGTCACGAGAATCTGTTTGCGTCTTGCGTAGGCCGCCTTACCTGCACTGGCCACACCTCGATCGTCAGGGGCCAGTTCCAGCAAAACCGTGGTCATGGGACAACCGTCGCGAAAACCGGATTTTTTCATCCAACCCGCCAGCAGCCCGGCATGTGCAGCCAGCATATCCGCTGTTGTAGTGGCGTTTGCCGCCAGTTCTTCCAGGGTTGCGCACACCCGGTTGCCGGCCTCTTCCACCGCGGCAGCGGCAATGGCGGCCTTGCCTTCGGGAAAGTAATGGTAGACCGACCCCTTGGGGGCATAACTGTCCTGCACAATGTCGTTTAACCCCGTGGCAGAGTAGCCGTACCGCCGAAACAGGGTGACGGCGGAGTTAATAATGGGTTGGCGGTGTTTCTGTTTGGGCGCCACTATCTATATCTATCCTAACCTCAAAAGTATCCACATATTATATTGACTGGTCTATATGGAAAAGAAATTCTAGCGTATATCTAATCAACAAAGGAAGACCCATGAGCCACTGTCTTAACTACACGTTAGAGGATCAGATTGCCCACATCAGTCTGAATGACGGCAAGGTAAACGTCATGAATCTGGAGATGTTGACCCAGATAGACGCCTGTTTATCCAGGGCAGAAGAAGAAGCCCGGGTACTGGTACTAGATTCAGCCATACCCGATATTTTTTCCGCCGGGTTTGACCTTAAGGTGTTTGCCCGCAACGATCCTGACGCCAGTGCGGCGATGTTAAATGCCGGGGCGCGTCTTGCCCTGCGCCTGATGGGTTTAACTATACCCACCCTGGGGGTTGTGGCCGGACACGCCTATCCCATGGGGGCTTTCCTGCTCTTGGCGTGTGACTATCGAATTGCGGCACAAGGGCACTACAAAATGGGCTTAAACGAAGTGGCCATTAATATTACCCCACCGGAATTTGCCATAGAGCTGGCGCGCAGCCGGATGCACCCGGCCTGGTTAAGCCGCACCGTAACCCTGGGTGAAATGTTCGAACCCGATAATGCTTTCGCCGCAGGGATTGTTGATATAGTGATATCCGGGGATCAGCTTGAGCATACCGTCAGGACCAGGGCCTCTGCCCTGGCCCAACTTCACCAGCCGTCCCACCAGGCAGCCAAACACCGCCTGCGTAAAGATGTAATGACGCGCATTGAACAGGCCATCGTCAGCGAACTTGGCCCAGCGGACCCGGCCGGCGCCAATACAGATCAAGTGAGGCTGCCGGGACAGGCTTAGCTCTTACGGTTTAGTCATTCCACCAGGGTTTGTCGCTATGGGCACGCAAGTCCAGCTCGAAGGTCCAGGCTGACCGGTGTTGTTGGGCAACTTGCACATAAGTTTCTGCAACGGCGGACGGCTTAATCAGACCGTCCTGGCCTTTGCTTTGCCGCAGCGCCTCATACTTCTGTTCACCAAGAATTTTCCCGGTGGTATCCGGCGCGTCGACCAGGCCGTCTACCAGAATGTGGGCGATGTGCACGCCATGGGCGGCAAATTCCGCATTCAACGATTGGCACAGTACCCGGCGTGCGGCCATGGCCGGGGCATGAGCGTGCTGGCCGGCATTGCCGCGCATGGCCGCGGTTGCCGAGGTTACCAGCACGGTGCCACCACCGCGCTGCTGCATACGCGGGCATATCGCCCTGGCTGTGCGAAATAAACTGAAGGTGGCTAAACGCCAGCCCAGTTCAAAATTCTTCAGTGTGGTCTGCGCTAACGTGTGGTAACCGGTTTGTGCACCCAAATTAAAGACCACAATCTCAATGGGGCCAATACGATTCTCAACGTACTCCACCCGTTCTTCAATACTGTTGGCCTCAACCGCATTTAGTATAAAGCCGGTGGCCCTGCCACCCTCTTGCCGGATGTTTTCCACCAGGGTATCCAAACCGGTCCGGTTAGCCCGCCGGCACAGTACCGCGTGATACCCTTCCCGTGCAAAACGGCGCCCTACCGTACCGCCAATGCCCGCACCGGCACCCATGACCAAACAAACCGGATCCATAACTTCAGGCTCATAATAAAATCAAGGCATCATTACAGTGTTTGGCAACACCATCAACTACTCGGCGCGTTGATGCCTACCCGGTGGCCGCGGACACTCATCTATCCGGCCGGTACTCACCTAGGTAAACGATCTCTTCACAAAACCAGCCGGATCAGCCACATATTTAAGCTGTTGCAGCGCTAACAGCGCGTCTGATACGCCCCGTTGATGATAAACCTTGCCGTCACGAATCCCCATAATGACAATTTCATCGTACTTTACCGGCAGATTGGTTGCCTTGATGGGGCCCCAATCGGCCACGTGTTTACCAGAGATGGTAAAGTGCAAAACCACACTGTGCTCATCAGCAACAATCTGGTGTACGGTCTCCTTGAAACCTTCGAACGTGGCATGCGATGCCCGCACCATCTGTTCGATCCTGTCGATACCTTCCAGCACCACCCGCGGTGAGTAGTCGGCGACAAAATCGACGGTGAATAACTCGGGAATCAGCTCAAACCTCTGGTTGTTCCAAATTTCTCTGTTGATTCTAAGGCCCAGTTCCCGGTTTTGCTCAACAATATCTGACATGGATGATGCGCTCAGTTACCCAAGCTTATTGTTGTACTATGAATAAGGTAAATATGCGAGGCATTCTTGCGCGCATATCATAAACGCGCCGAATCTGCACGGGGACAACTGCCCATAGCCAAAAGAACTGATAAAAATTGTTGGTAGAGTGCAACTGAATTCGGTGAGTCCTGACGGACGCCGGCTACGGCTGGGGTTTCGGATGTACATAAATAGGCCGGCCATAAAGCTGACGAGCGCTGAGCTGAGGCGGATTTGCGCGCCCCGCATAAGCCGTCAGCTTGTCACACAGGGTTTGCATGGAGTGTAAGGCAACATACTCCTGCAAGCTGATCACCCCGGGGGCTTGTTCACCGGGAAATTCCACGGGAATAAAAAACTTGGTACCGGCCAGCAAGCTATAACCGGCAAAAGACACATTGGCAACAATATCGGTTTTGCCCTGACCGGTATGGGAAATAAAGTGGTACAAATTGCCAATATCGTCGGGGGCAAGGGTGCTGAAGTCGGTCCGAACCTCTACAGGCACATGGCTTTTGTTCCAGTCTTTAACTGCGTCAAATTCCACCGCACCCTCAAAGTTATAAGGGTGCAAGCCCGCCGAATTGAAGGTAATGGCTCCTACCTGAAACGCCAGCGCGGCAAAACTCGCCAACGATCCGCCTAAACTGTGACCGGTAAATATCACCAGGTGATCGCGAGGATAATTGTGCAATACCGTTGCGCCAACGTTGATTGCCCACTTGTACTGGGGTGACTGCTGACCCATACCCTGACTGATATTGGTCAGCCAGTCCATCGCGGAGGTCATATCGGTGCCCCGGAAACTGACAAATACCACCGGCCATGCGTCACGGTCAGCCTGCCCCCAACCTGCGGGTTTGGGAAAGCCATGCGGCAGCGCTGTTGCCGTCCCGGAAGTTAAACTGAGGGAACTGACCTGGGCATACCCCCCTTCGGGGCCGTTGTATACTTTGTCAACGGCATGCCGGGCACAACCGCCGGCCTTGCCATAGGTTGCCAGGACGTGTTGCGCAGCTTGTGCAGCCAGGGGCAGGATTGTGTTAAATGCTCTGCGGTTCTCCGCCTCTGCCAACCCCACGTCCACACCCTCAATAGCCACGGTACTGCGATTCTGCAAATGAGCCAGCATATGCTGTTGCGACATAGCCTTAAGATTGGCCAACAACAGCCTTTGCGCAATTTCCAGGTCCCAGTCCGCCCGGAGCATGGGTGAAGCAAAACAGCAAATGCTGCAGGCAACCCATATAACCATGCCGTACAAGGGTTGTTTAGTACCGAACATTGGGACCCGGACGGCTCTGATCATTAGGTGGCATAAGGGTTTGTCCGCACTTGTCCTCAGCATCCTGGTGCCCCCCGGCAGCCGCTTGGCAATAGAAGTCTTCCGCCCGCCGGGGATCCCGGGGTACCAATTCCCCCGTGGCGTAGATTCCACCCAGGGCATATTGTGCTTCGACACTACCCCCATCCGCAGCATCGTGCAGCAGTTTAACGGCCGCATCGTCACTCTGCCCGGTACCCACCCCAAGTAATTTACGCTGGGCCAGGGCAACCTGGGCCTGGGGCAGGCCGGCTTCAGCCGCTTGTTCTAATAATGAAGTGGCTTTGTGTTGATCAACTTCCACGTCCTCTCCACGGGCATATTTCAGCGCCAGATTGTATTGTCCCTGGGCAAGGCCTTCCGCGGCACTTTGCTCCAGCAGTTCCTGTGCCTGTTGGGCATTTTGTTCCACGCCTTCACCCTTGGCATATTTCTTCGACAGCATAAATTTTGCGCCGGCATGATTGTGTTGCGCAGCTTGCTCGTACAGTTGGGCCGCTTGTTGGTGCAAAGATTCCCCGCCCGACTCTTGAGCCTTCTGTTCCAGGGACAAAGCTTGAGCAAACAGCTCATCCGCGGAGGGGGCTTGACCGCCGGGTGGTGGCGGCTGATCCCCGGGTTGCCCGGAGGACGTGGGGTCAGTGGATTCCGAAGCTGACTCAGCCGCTGTGTCGGACTTTGTCTCGGCGGGTGTCTCGGCGGGTGTCTCGGCGGGTGTCTCGGCGGCCGCTTCCAGGGAAGTATCTTCGTCCAGAAGTTCCGGGGTTATTTCAACACCGGGGGAATCTGCCGCAGGACCGTCTTGCCGGTTTTCCTTTTTGTCAGCGGACCGGCCGTCTTGTGTTGATGACCTTTCTTCCAGGCGGCTGATACAGTTGGGTGAGGGGTCAAAGGAACGTCTACTTTGAAAGTTGCTGCGCAGATCATAACTCACCCGGCGTTGCTCATAACGCAGGACCAGGGAAATATCGTAGGGCCCCACCGCCCGGGACACATTACACGTTGTCACCGTGGGTGACTGAAAGCAGCGGTTTGGGCCGTAAATCCTGTGGAGCCGATCCACTTCCTGTTGCAACTGCGCCGGGGGGATACCCCGGGCAAGCTCAATATCAATTCTGGATATCGGCAGTTGACCTTCGTTTTCGGTCACCACATAAAAGATTCGAGAGCCCCGCTGGTCCGGATGCCGGAAGTGTTGGCTGGTTGGAGGTGCGTTGCCCGGGCGTCCCGTTTGCCGGAACCCCAGTTTTAGAATTTGTTGCTGAGCCAACTCCGGGCACATATTCAAAGACAAATCCATGCCCACAAAAAACTCAACAACACCCTGGTCATCTCCCGGACCGGCCGCCCCGCCGGCCAATCCGGTGGCCAACATGAGAGCCAGACCCCAGCCGAGCCGGTTTAGCCGCTTCATCTAACGCAAGGCCTCATCAAAAATCTCAACCAGCTCCATGCGATAGTCCCAGGCGTAAGGTTGTTCACCCGCCGGTGTGGCAATTCTGCGCTCCTCGCGGCACAAGTAGGACATGGCACCGTTGCGCCGACAGACAATGTGCTGGCGTTCAACCTGTCTGCCGCCGGGCAGAAATACCGCACACCGGTGTTGCAGTTCCTGCCGGGTGATCACCAGAGGCTGACATTGTTGCCCGTCCTTGTTCGGGTCGTCAGCGGATATCGGCTGAGCATCGTGGTTTTGCACCAGGCCGGCACCAACCAGATTGATGCGATACAGCCATAGCTGATTGTCGTCAGCAGCGTAGAGGTTCGTTTCGATATACCTTTCACCCGCACCCTGTCTGTAGTGATTGTTGGCAATAAACAGTTTTCTAATTTGCCCTGTGGGTTGCGACGTCCCGTCAGCTAAGGTTTCGATAGCATCCGGGTATTCCAGATCCAGACCACCAGCGGCGCCCTGGGTGTTGCCCGATATCCTGGTGGTCAGCAGGGCAATAAAGATCATAATAAACAGCAGATCCAACAGGGATGTCAGCTGTACACGATTGCGGGATGCAGCTCTCATTGCCGCCCTCCGGCAACAAAGCGGTTGTCGTATACACTGATAAGCTCCAGTTCATAAGCCCAAAGCCAGCCTCCGCCACGGCCCTCTTCGGTTAATTCCTCGGTACAACGATAACGCCCGGGAGCGGACAGATTACAATCGACAGTCAGCATTCTGCCGTAGGGCAAACCACACTGCTGGTAGATGCGCTCCGTAGTGACTCGTTTTGGCGTACATGGTGTGGCCATCCGCAGGTTGCTGTAGGGCTGATTCAGGTTAGTCCTGGCGATTCTTATCCCCTTGGCCAGCTTAATCCTGAAGCGCAAGACACCAAACCGGTCATCCAGCGCCCACAATGCTGTTTCCCTGAACTCAGGGGCGCCATTTTGCCTTGCGTAATACATATTGGCGGAAAACAGCTTTCTTAGTCCCGCTGAAACACCCGGGTTGCCGGTAACCTCCTCCACAGCCAGATCTTCCAGCACCTGCATCCGGGCGGTTTGCTTTTCCACCGCCTCGTCCGTTGTTTTGTCAGACTCCTGACCGGCGCCGCCTTCGTAAGGGGTTAACAGGCCGATAAATATCATGATGAACAACAAGTCCAGCAACGCGGTAAGCTGGACTACCGGGGGTTTACGTCCTGGGGTGGCTTCCGCCTCTTCAAGCATGGGATCGGGCCAGCATGGAATCAGGCTAGATAGACCGAAGTGAGCACATTTTTATAATTTTTGCTGTCGATGATGGTGCGCTCTATGCGCGGCTGTAAAACACTTTCCACCAGCATAAACAGAATGGAAAAGCCGATACCCAGGATGGTGGTATTCATCGCCAGCACAAAGGCTTCGGTCAGCGCCTGGGGGTCCAGGGGTTCTGCCCCTCCGGCAACGGTCTCCCCTGAAATGGCCAGGATGGTGCCGAGGATACCCAGCAGGGGGAATACCTGCACCAGGGTGGACATCATGCTGCTGAAGACTTCTATGCCAAAGTACCGGTTATCCCCGGAGCGTTCGGTAATTTTGCCCACATTTTGCCGCACAATTTCTTTGGCCGCCGGGTCCACCTGAATTTTGTTGGTAATAAAGCGCATGGAAGATTCGATCTTCTCATGCAAACTCAGGGTGGAATCTTTGTCCGGAGCGTCAACAAAACCTTTTACCATATTGTCCGTGGCATCTTTTAGACGAATGCCTTGGGAACGCACCTGCCACACAATGCCCAGGGCCAACAGTGTTTCGATGACCGCAACCACATAGATGATAAAGACAATGTATTCGGTTAATAAGTTAAATAGAGATAACACCGACTCCCCCTTACCTATTTGTTTTTCTTCTAAAGTTTGTGTCCAGAATACGTGTATGCTCAACAGAGCCTAATTTGACCACACAGCAAAGTAAAGACACTGTCCCTGGCCGCCAAATGTCAGTTCCGGCAAAACCGTGGACAAACTGGTTAGTCCACAAACCATGTCGGCAACCTATCATCAGATACCTTAAAATCAGGTACCATAAATCCAGTATCGGCACATCAGGTAGCACATATGAACGAATCACCCTACGTACCCCCAAAAGTCTGGCAATGGGAAAAAGAATCTGAAAGTAGATTTGCCAATATCAACCGGCCAATTGCAGGCGCCACCCACGAAAAAGTCCTGCCGGTGGGTGAACATCCGCTGCAGCTTTATTCCCTGGGCACCCCCAATGGCGTCAAGGTGACCGTGCTGCTGGAAGAGCTGCTGGCCCTGGGTAAGACCGAAGCCGAGTACAATGCCTGGTTGATTAACATCGGCGAAGGTGATCAGTTCGGCAGCGGCTTTGTGGACATCAATCCCAATTCAAAAATTCCCGCCATGGTGGATCACAGTACCCGTCCTCCCACCCGCATTTTCGAATCCGGGGCAATCATGTTGTACCTGGCGGACAAGTTTCAGGCCTTTGTTCCCGCAGAGGGTTCTGAAAGGGCCGAATGCCTGTCATGGTTGTTTTGGCAAATTGGCAGCGCCCCTTACCTGGGTGGAGGGTTTGGTCACTTTTATGCTTATGCCCCCCAGCGCTGGGAATACCCCATTAATCGCTTTGCCATGGAGATCAAGCGGCAGCTTGATGTATTGGATAAGAATCTTGAAAACCGGGAGTACCTGTGTGGCGACCCCTATACCATTGCGGATATGGCGGTTTATAGCTGGTACGGCCAACTGGTGCTGACCGGTCTGTATGAGTCCAAAGAATTTCTGGACGTGGACTCTTATACTCACCTGGTACGCTGGGCAACCCAAATCCACAATCGCCCCGCGGTTCGCCGCGGCCGAAAAGTGAACCGGGTCAGCAAGAGTGGTTTAAAAGAGCGGCACAGTGCCGCCGACCTGGATGCCCTGGAAAAATAGATCCCGGGCATTTCCAGTCAACCCGTTATTTTGCCCCTATCCGGTCAAACATGGGTTCTGCGTTCACCCAAAGATCCGCTGCAACATGGCGTTGGATGGCCGTGATCAAACAAGACAGGCCACACATCAGCAAACTGACACTGATTCTGGTGTGGTCACTATATAGGACAAAGCTGGTCACCGCGGCTGAATATTTTACCGCCTGCACATCCCGCCAAAACATATGCTGCCGTTGGTGCAGACGAATTTTGGTAATGCCTTGTTCACCGATAATGAGCTTGGTAAAAAAGGCTTCTGTGAGCAAAAACCCACTCAAATACAGCCCCACAGCGACTACAGCAACTTTAATCCAGATGCCCCCGGTAACCGGGGGCAAGTCAACCCGAAACACCACAACCAGGCCAGCACCCATCAACAACAGGAAAAAAACGGCAAAAACTTTATAAGCCCTGGACCCCCCAAACTGCTGGCCTTGTTGACCCGGGTTTTCATTGGGCTTTTCGCCGGACTTACGCCATGAGTGCGCAACAGCATAGTTCAGCGCACCCACAGCTATGGCCGCGGTTAAGCCGCCGATTAAAACACCTTGTAGAACTTCCGCTAACATTTTGCCACTAGCCTATAATTAGTGACTTCCCCCGCCGGAAGGCGACGTTGCAGACGACAGACTGCCAATAACTCCCGTCGCGGCCGCGCCCGACAACGCCCCAATTGTGGCAGAGTGAACTGCGCTATTAACAGCAGCCGCTCCGGTCAAACCTACACCCAGTGCTGAAAATCCGCCCGTTACACCACCCGCCACAACTGCTCCGCCGAAACCAGCCCAGGAAAAACCACCATTTATACCTGTGTGAATAAGATAAGCACCACCACCAATTCCGGCGCCTACAATCGCCCAAGGTACGCCACCGGACACTTGCTCAATTTCCAGTTCAGTCAACTCTCTCATAACAATTTCCTCCTGACAGATAAAATCATGCCCAACACTTTATTTGGGTTGCTCAATTATTACCCTAATAGCATCTGTTTGAAAATACCCCGGCAGAAGATATATGCGCCCGAGACGGCAGGAGATTAACCATTTCGGAGGATGGTATTGGCCCAACAACTATGGGAATGGATCTTATGTCTTATGAGTTCCTGCAGCAGGTCATTCGATATCCAGGGTTCCCCGGGCTTCCATGCTGCCCCGGCCCCGGGTTTCCACCACCACCCGCACCGTCCATTCGCCTTTCCGGTTAAACACCGTTGCCGGAATATCCCCCAAAACACCCTGGGCTACCCCCTCCCGCTGCTTGCGCCCAATGGTCTGCCATTTTTCCGGCTCTGCGCCATAACCCACCTGCAAGGTGTAGGACTTGAACCTTGAACTGTCGGCAACCCCGCTGATTTCAGCCACCAGGGCACCTTCTTTGTTAGCGGGTGTAATGGCGGAAATGCGCGCATAAGTGTAGTAGTCCGGGTCTGCATCCAAGGCTGCCGCCGCATCCACCAGGCCGTACCCGCTCAGTTGATCCCAGCCCGGTGTTTCTATGTCCCGGGCCGACATTAACAACATCCGGGTCACCTGTTCAGCGGTAAGTTCCGGGTAGGCGGAAAACAGCAGGGACGCCACGCCGGTGACAAAGGGGGCGGCAAATGAAGTGCCGCTGGCTCTGTAGTAGCGGTTGGTTTCACCCACAAAATCGCCTCCGGGCGGATATTCGCCGGGGGTGGAGATCCCGGTAAAGTCTGTCCGCCGGGCCCGCAGGGACAATATTTCCATACCCGGCGCCGCCAGATTGATATCCTGGCCGTAGTTGGAGAATTTGGCCCGCCTGTCCTGCGCGTCCGTTGCCGCAACGGTAATGACCGAGGGCAACTTTGCATAGCCATAGTTGCTGGTATCCTCAGCGGTATTGCCGCTGGCCACCACAACCACCACTCCCCGGCTGACCGCATAATTTATCGCCGCTTCTTCAATACGAGTGGTGTACTCCCCGCCCAGGCTCAGATTAATCACCCGGGCGCCGTTGTTGACGGCATAAAAAATGGCTTCCGCAATGTGGGAGCTATTGCCCCGGCCCAAAAAGTTAATCACCTTCAGCGGCATAATCAACGCCCGCGGGTTAACCCCGGCAATGCCTTCACCATTACCCACCGCCGCGGCAACAATGCCCGCGGTATGGGTGCCGTGCCCTGACCGGTCCCACGGATTGTTATGGCTTTCAACAAAATTCCAGCCGATCAGATCGTCAACAAAACCGTTGCCATCATCATCAACCCCGTTGGCCACCTCGTCAGAATTTTGCCACAGGTTGTCTTTGGCAAAGTCCGGATGAAAGTAATCCAGGCCGGTGTCAATTACCGCCACCACCGTATTGTGTTTGGCCCGGCTCTGCAGCTTTTGCAAACTATTTTTTTCCGGGGCCAGGCCAATGCGATGTAAGCCCCACTGATCCGCAAAAGGTTGTTCCCAGGAACTGGCCGATATGAAATAGGGGTCATCCGCCGGGTGAGCGGGCATCATCAACACACAGCATAGGGGCAGGCTAAGGCAATTGATCCAGCGCTTCATAACTACTCCTCAAAGACCACGGGGAAGGTGCGCCCATCGGGAAATTGAATAAAGGGCTGCCTGGCCGGTACCTTGCCCCCCGGCAACTCCGGCAGGGGGAGTGGCGCCTTGGGCAAATCCAATACGGGTAAGGGGGCCGGTGGTTTCGGCAGGGTCAGCATGGGCAGGGGTGCCGGTGCCGGCGGCAGCGGGGGTAATTCAATGGCTTGCATCAGCGGGTTGACCACCGGTGTATCCGCCGCTGGTGCCCCGGCAAATTTTTCCAGCTGCTTCAGCAAGTCACTGTTGTCCGCCCCAAACAGGGCATCAGCCACCTGATCTTCATCCGCCAACTTAAAGTCTTTAAATTGCGGTGAATTTTCCAAGGTAGGATCGCTGATCCGCTCGCGCAACCCCGCGTTAACCCAGCGCCGGCGAGCCGAAACATCCAGGGCAAGTGCAGCATCCATATCCATTTGGGTACCCTTTTCCGGCCACCGGCCGGTACGCATCAGATCACCAATCTGCATAATCTCCTCACGGGTGGGATTCGATGTACCCACCAGGCGCTGAATATCCGCCGGGGTCAGATGGTCCGAGTAACCCCCCTTGGGCAGGGGTGCCCAACGACGAAGTTCTTCCGGTGCCCTGTAGTCGCTGCCCACCACCAGTTTTTCACCCTCCGGGGTCAGCAGCGCGTTGCCGTGTTTATCCCAGCCCCAGTAAGATTGATGGTTGTCCGGAATTGCAAGCTCCGCCGCATGTTCGATATAGGCGTCGCGAACGTCCGGCGATACGGAACTTAACAACTTGGTGCGTTGCCCCGCGGGCAATTGATCCAACAGTGCAAACTGTTGCTGACGGGTCAGCTGCTCAAACTGAATCACATCCGGCAAGTCCACCGCCGGCTTAGCCATCGGTACGGTAAGTTCAACCGGCGGTTTGCCGCCCGCCCGTATATAGGCCGCCTGGGCTTCGGGAGACAGCCGGGCTAAAATTCTTGCCCGTTTGGCCGGTTCAAATTGCGCCAGCAATTCAACCTGTTCCGCCGGAGTCAAAAACTGAATGGTTTGAGAACGCGCCACGTCCGTGGGCAGGTCATCCACATGGGAGACCACCGCCGGTAAACTGGTGCGGGCACTCTTTACCTGCAGATGCCGCACTCGGGTAATATTCGCAGCGTCAAAGACCACCCCACCAAGCGCCAAACCGGTGGAATAGGTTTTGGCCAGTCGCTTGTCTGACGTGCTGAGGACATGTTCTACCCCAATAACTTCGGTGGCCGCCTTGGCATCCATTTCCTGTACATATAGAACATAGAGCTCCCCCCCTTCCATTTTCGCCAGCACCAGGGAACCGGCCAGGGAAAGATACGGTCCCACCACCGGTACAAAACTGATGCCCCCAACCACCACGGAAAGTCCGGTCACCTTAAGGGTGCGGTAAAACTCCGCGTCAGCCTGCTCCTTGCCCCCCGCATATTGGGCCTGTTGTACCAGCTCACCGGCATAAGCGCTTTGCAGCGCTGCCATCTGTTGCTGCCGCAGGTACTTGCCGCTGCCGTAGGTCACCAGCTCCTTTAAGGTGGAGGGATGCGACTTTGCCTCAAGGGCCCGCACATCCTGAATAGTTTCAGCAAGATAGTCGTCAAACATCTCCAACAGCGCTTTGTCGGAACGGCCCGACATAAAGGGACGGTCCGTCGGATCGTTAGCAATGCCGTCCCAGAACTGAGTATTGCCCTTGGTCAAACCCAGTAAGGGGGTTTCATCGATAATCGATATATACGCCTTTTTCAGGCGTTCATAAACGGCATACACGCTGCGGTTGGCGTCCCCGGTCCGGCCCAGCTTCAACAACGACTCATACCTGGACTTGGCGTTGTTGCGCACACTCAGGCCCTCCCAGCGGGCCATGTCACTTTGCGCACCCACCATATTGCGATAAGCCTCAGCAGCAACCCGGGCGCGTTTCTCCAGGCTTCTGGCCAGATCAAGCCGCTCATCATCCGACAACTGCTGCACATCCTTAAGCTTCAGCAGATATTGCAGTAATTGTTTACGGAAGATTTCGTTAACCAGCAACAACCCCTTTATGGTTGCCCGGCTCTCTCGCCGCAGGGGTTCAAACCACTCGTCAAATCGCCCAGCCAGCAGTTTGTCCGACAGACCGGCGTCTACAAACTCGCGGAAATCATAAATATTGCGGCCATCGTGCTTGATAGCCGCCAGGGGATTGTCTGCAACCAGAGTTTCGTACTTTTGCTTAGCCGCCAGATACCGGCCGTAGGGCGACTGGTTGGCCGCGGCCACCGAACCCTGCTTCAGCAGATTTTGATGCTGGGTACGGTAGGTGGGCCGGTTATAGGCCAGAGTCTGCTGATACGTTTTGTTAGCCTTGTGCAGTTGGTCCATGGGTCCGCCATCTACACCCAGGTTACGCAAAAACGCCGCCTTTTCTGCCGCGGGCATGGCCAACAGATCCGCAACGGTGCCCTCATAGTGTTCCAGCACGTCCCGATTGCCGTAGCCTAGGTCTCCCTTAATATTCTGCGCCAGACCGGCCAGACGCTGATCTAACCGCAGGGCCGCTTCCAACTGCGCCCCCTGCACTTCAAAGTAGGTAGGCACGGATACCGCGGTGGGTTCTCCGGTGAGCTGGGTGCGGTCAATCGCCAACTGCTGAACAACACCCCGCAACCCCTCACGCATCATCAACGTTCTGGCGTACAGATCCGCCTGATCCTGGTACCTGGGGTCCAGCTTATCCAGGTACCGGTCGAGCAGGTTAATCTGTTGACCAATGGCGTTGATATCCTTGTCAATCCGCGCGGCATCCCGGGCGGCATCTTCCGCCGCCTGTTGCAGCAGTTCATTGAGGATGGGCAGGCCACACGCAGCACCCACACAGATACCGGCACTTTCCGGGGTGAGCGGCACCGCGGGCTGATCAACTTCCAGGGTTACTTCACCCGCCGCATCGGTTTCCGTGGTCACCAACCCGCCGGCATCCCATTCAGGATCGTTGTGCGGATTGTTATCCACCACAGCCTCCACCCCCGGACTGGGCGGGAAGGTGGCTAATTTGGTCCGTACAAGAGGCTTCCCGTCACCGGTGCGTACTTTGAATTTCTTTGAGATACGACGTACCGGTGGAGCCGTCTCATCACCGTCATCCTCTTCGGTCTGCTGTCCGTTATCCACCGGTGCCGCCGGCGGGTCCTGAGTGCCATTGGTGATTTGCTCGATCTGCTCCAGGGCTTCGTTTAACAAAACCTCAAACGTATTTATATAGGCGTCAGCAGGAGATCCGTCCCGGCCACCCAGACCGTTATTGCTGCCTTGGTTTATCTTAAACTCATAAAACGTGGCGGCTCGCTGGTATTGTTCCAAGGATCCGGGTGGGGCGGCTGCAAACTGGTGAAACAGCGCCTGTTCCAACAATATTTCATAGTGATCACGGGTGGTATAGGCATAGCCCAGGCCGGGTGTCCCCTGGGGCAGGTGGCTGATCGCCGTTTCTGCCTGAGTAATCTGATATTCCGCATATTCAATAAAGTGATCAATCCGTTGGCTGCTGCCCGGTTCGGCAAGCTGGATATTGTTGATCAGCTCGGTCTCTTCGGGACCCAGAACCGGCGTATCTTCCCCTGTGGTTTGTTGCGGGTCCTGGGTTTGACCCTGCCCAGTGCCGGATGTTGCGGTGGGTGAAGGTTGGGTGGTCTCCGCCGGGCCCTGGGGACCATCCACCGGCCCACCCGTTGGATCCTCAACCACCTCCTCAACAATTTCCGCGACTTCATTACCGTCCCCGGGGGGATCGGGCTGAAAGGTTTCGTCTTCATCAGTGGTCAGATAGTCATCCGCATCAAAGGTCAGGGAACCTGTGGGATCAAAAGGCTCCGGGGTTTCGTATATTCCGGACGTGGGACTGGAGTAAAGGTCTTCGCCAAATTGTTCCGTGGCAAGCTGCTGCTCATAAGCCGGGCAGGCATAACACTGTTCACCGTTTTCGGCAATTGCGCTGGCTACACAGGAAGCCTGGGGGAAGTCCGCACAATTCTGTTGACACCGGGCCAGGTTGTCAAAACCCATCTCCGGACAATTCCTTGAACGCCGGGTTGGATTGTCGTGAGAATAGTCCGTGGTCTCGATTACCGGCGCATCCGGTCCTAACGGATTACCTGATGTGCCCGTCGAGCCGGTGGGGGTACCACCCCCGGAGGGAGGAGGTGTGCCACCCCCGGTGGGCGAATCATCATCCGGTGGCGTACCGCCCCCGGAATCGGGACTGTCTCCCGGTGAGTCTGGATCCGTTGGGGGTGCCGGCGACACCGGCGGCAGGCCGGAAACAGGCTGCCGCACGCTAACCCAGCCGACCCCGGCTATCACGTCCCAATCACTGCCTACCGCATCGCCTGCCGGGAATCCGTCCGGGGCACTGTTTAATTCACGCAGTTGTGCTTCGTATTCCAGGTCTTCAGCAGAATATTCAATGTCTTCAATATCACCCGGGGACATCCCTTCATCCTCGGGCAGCAGATATTCCTGACAGCGGTTGCGTTCGCAGTCCGCAGCCGCACAGGCACCGTCCAGATCTCCGGTGCTCAGATCCGTCTGGGGATAGCTGACCACGCTGCCGATACCCGTACCCTCCAGGCCGGTTGGAATTTGCAACACGCTGCCGCCCTGCAAACCAAAGGTGTCCATAAACGCCTGAGGATCCTGTCCCGGTGGCAGGTAAATGAGCGTGCGGTGGGCAGGGTCCAGTACAATCTCAGTGACGGGGGTATCCGTGATGGGGGTAGGCGTATCCGACGAGGCGGCGGCAGAATCCTTGGGTGTTTTGTCCGGGGGAGTGCAGGCTTCTTTAGCCTTTTCCGCAGCCTGATCCGCCTTGCGTTCGGACCGGGCGGCTTTTTTGGCCAGACGTTCAGCTTCTCTGGCTTTGTTTTTAGCGCTTTTGCGCGCACTTTTTGCCTTCTTGGCCGCCTCCGCTACCGCTTTGGCTGCATCTGCCTTGGCTTCCGGTGCGGCCCGGGCATGGGCTGCCACCGCATCGTCCAGCGCATCCATGGCCCGGTCCGCATGCCGCTGATAGTCATCCGCCTTGTTGGCTTCGTTGTTAGCCCGCGCACGATCCTTATAAGCGCGCCGCCAGGCTGAATTAGCCGCTCTTTCACAGGGATCCAGACTGTCCTGGTAAGCTGCCCTGGATCTGACCCTGTTCAGTTCGGCATTGGCTTCTTCCCAGGCCGCCCGCGCCGCCTGGGCCGCGCTGCTGGCTGCATCCGCCGCCTCACGGGCCTTACGCTGGGCACTGGCCGCGTCGTGGGCTTTTTCCTGCTGTTTGGCAATGGCTTTGTCCGAGCCATTTTCCTGGGCGATCATATTTTCGTATTTGGCGTTTTCCTTAACCGCCTCAGAATTGGCTTCCCGGGCTGCCTCATTGGCTTCCCGGGCACGCTGGTTCAGCTCATCAAGGGTTGCCCCCGCTCCCGCCATGGCGCCCGGGTCAGCCAGCACCGGGGCACAACACGCCACCAGCCATATACAGAACACCTTATATGTGCGCACCACGTAAACCTATCTAACCGGGAAGATGAGTCTCACGTACAAGGCAACGGAGTTAAGGCTGTCATCCGGGGTGGCATCAACAATGGTGTTTGCCCGAATACCCGCAGACAAATGCCGGCTGATGCGTGCATCCACAAATACCTCCGCGGAAGTGCCAAATTCCTTGGTTGTGGTACCGCCGGCAAAAGATCCAACCACCATGCCGTTGACCAGATTCGTGGTCACAAAGGCGTCCTTGCGTTCTACTTCCGCAGCGCCCAGACCCACGCCCATACTCAAGATGCGCGTGACTTGATAAGCAACACCTACTTTTAAATCCCATATGGTGTACTCAGCCTGGGCTTCGGTTTGGGCGCGCAAGCCCGCACCCATAAAGTCCGCCTCGCCGCCGGCAATTCCTCTGAAGCCGTCGAACTCCGAGTACGCCAACCTGACAAAGGGTTGCCACAAACCACCGGTGTTGATCTGCATGGCCAGGGCATAAATCATGCCGTTGTCGTCGTCATCACCGTCCGCAAAAATGTTGTTCACCGAAGCACCGATGGGATCAAATACTTCGGTCTGCACATCCGCTGCCGCGTTGTCCAAATTGTCAGCCAACTCGTCCGCGCGAAAGTTGCCCCGGGAAACTTCCACACTGAATTCAAAGCGGCTGTCCGTGTCGGTGCGGGTATCCGCAACAGGACCCGATGATGCCACCCGCACCACGCCGGAACTCAGATCAGCCACCAGACTTTCCCCACGAGGGCGCAGGGGAGCAACAAGTGTTTGGCCCTGAAAAACGATGCTGCCCGCTGAAGGGCCATCACCGGGCAAAACAAAGAAGAAGAACCGCCTGTCCTCATCCTCACCCTCACCGGCCCTTACCTCTCCCGTCACGGTGTCGCCGTTCGGCAGTTGCCAGGAGACCCTCGTCCCTACGTCGGGTTTGGCCCCTTCGATGGCTACGGATTCTTCCCAAACCGCCCATGCCGGCAAACAGGTCAAAACAGATAAAAACAAGATGATGGATCGGCGCATGGTCACAAGATTCCCCCGGTTGAAACTTGTGAACAACATAAAATCTGCGCGCAATGCTGTCGTCATACATATGTATGAGACACAAAAAATTAGTGTTGGTGGTTCGCCGGTCCGGGCTGTTCAGCAGACTGCTAGGTGCGCTTGTCCCATTCCGAACGGAGGATACGCAGCAGTTCCCCCATGGCCATGTGGATCAGCTGATGACCAAAATTCTCCAGAATGACCACCTTTCGGTCTTGAAAAGAAGCCGTCTGGTGTAACACACGGTCCAACGGCACGTTACGGTCCTGATCACCGTGCACCAGCACCGTTGGTACCGCCAGGTTTTTCCAGGGCGGATCCGGTACCGGGTCGCGATACAGTTTCAAATGAGCATGCAGGGGCTCCACACCATGGCAGGCACAACGCTGCCAGTTGGCCTGCAAAACCCGCACATGGTTTGGATCCAACGCCACCCGGCGTTCAATTTCCGGCAGGGCATCCACATTGCCGACAAACTGCTCCGGGCCGCGCAACAACATCTGCAACTGCAGCATACGCAACATCAGCCGTCCGATGGTGTCGGACTGCCATATGGCATTGTAAAGGGACTGGAATACCGGCAAGTGGTCAATATGATCACTGCTTTGCTCAACAGGCAGTTTACAACTGGCAAACACCAGCAACTTCACCCTGTCCGTGTCCGCCATGGCCAGTTCTATGGCATCCCAACTCCCCATGGATCTACCCACCACGGCGTATTGCCGCAAACCCAACTGGTCGGCAAACTCCATGAGATCCCGTGCATAGGCTTGGGGACTGTAATCCTCGGTGGGCGAGCTTTCACCCACCCCCGGGCGCTCCACGGCAAACAGCCGTACACCATTGCCGTGCAGCCGCTGGCTTTTGGACACCATGCCCGTTTCAAAAGATCCATGACAGTAGATGGCGGGGATGCCATCCGGATCACCATATTCGAAGTAGCCGAGTTTGCGTCCGTTTGTCAGCGTGATCAGGGCAAATTTCGGAAAGCCGTGAATTTCCGGATCCAGGTAAGGGGTCAAGCGCGGCGGACTGCGGTCTTCCGGATTCAACTGGGCACTGGCAAATAGATGATGCAGCACCAGCGAAACAAGTTCCGGCTGGCTGTTAACATTCAGCTTGGAGAAACAATTAGCCAGGTGCGTCCGCAAAGTTGTTTTTTTCACGGACGACTTTTTGGCCAGCTCATCCAGGGAGGTTCCCGCGGAGAGTTCCAAACACAAATCTGTTTCCCGGGGGGTGAGCTTGTATTGATGCGCCAACAAACGAAATCCAGCGTCCGGCAACTGGTCGGATACAATCACGCCAAGATACAGGGGCTGGCTTTGTACCCGGTCTTCAGGCATGGCCCGGATATACATGCGCACTTCGCTGTCACCAATATGCAGTCCAGCGGTTGCCATGGTGGACTTATCCAGGGCGCGGATGGCAGTTTTTAACAACAGGCGGTTATCCGCAGTCAGATCCGTTTCAACCGCCAGCTTCAACAGACCCCGGCCCTGATCGTTGCAATCTACAATGGACCCCTGGGGGTCGATAACCGCCGCTGCCAGGGGCAGTCGATAAAGCTCGTTCAGCCACCGGTAAGGTTGCGCCGGTATCCGTTCCAGGTAAGCCAGCGCCCGGGAGAAATGTCGTTCCAAGGCACTGATCTCGTTTGCGGCAGGCGCGTCCCCAACCGCCATCCAGTAGCGGCACAGCGCCTTTTGTAATGTCTGCCACTCACCACCCAGAGGCAGTTCGTAAAGTGCTTCAATCACTTCACCGCTGGCATCCGGTAAGTTTTGCTCCGGCACATATCCCCCGGTTACTTTTGCCACGCTCGTTGTCGTCGAGAAAGGCCGTCCCTGGCATTTATCCTGTGGTCTAGGCTAACACAGACTATCTTGCCGTCTTCATGCAAATGGATGAGGGGGATGTATTTCGCCGGACCCTCAGGATACGGCGACCTGATGCTCGGCCTGGCCCACAAAGCCGCTTGGGGTGGAATACGTTAACCCTTCAGCCTCACCCGGCTGCCGCATACCCTCCCGGGCGGAGGTAACAAAAAGGGTTGTTAAATCTCTCCCACCAAAGGCGGGACAACTGGTGTGCCTGGCGGGAAAATCAAAAGCCTGCAAAAAAGATCCCTCCGGGGAGTACCGGGCCACCCGGGATGCCCCCCATTGGGCATTCCACAAACATCCCTGTTGATCAACCACGGCCCCGTCCGGGTTGAGGCCCGCCTTGGACAAGTCCACAAAAACCGTGGGCTGCCCTGTGGGCCAACCCTGGTTGTCCAGGGGCTGACGCAGGATTTGCCGTTTAACGGTATCCGCAAAATAGGCGTATTCTCCCTGGGGTGAAAAGCAAATGGCATTGGGGATGGTGATGTCACGATACAGACACACCAGATCACCGTTAAACCAGCGGTAAATTGCCCCGGCACCGGGTTGCGCGCGTTTGCCCATGGTGCCTATCCAAAAACCGCCGTAGGGGTCCGCGCGCCCGTCGTTGCTGCGGGTATGCGGCTGATCCGCTTCCAGGACGGTCAATTGATCTGTACTGCCGCTGGTGATATCCCACACAAACAGGCAGGACTCTGATGCAATCAGGAGCCGCTTGTTGTCCACCCAACCCGCCGCGGATACATGTTCCTCAAACTGCCAGCAGGCGCCCTGCCCACCACCCCTGGTGTGCAGTCGCTTGTTGAGGATGTCGAACCAGAACAGCTGCCGCCGCCCCGGATGCCACAACGGCCCCTCACCCAGTTCACACGGTTCGTGGTCAAAAATCTCCGCTGTCATGGTTTCTGTCCCGTGGTCAGTACCCTGCTGTGCGACAAGCCGCCAATCATGATACAAGCCGCAAGGAAGGGTCAAACAGGACAACCCGCCCCGATGACGAAGCTCACCGCCATTAGCATTGTGCGGTTACCTGGACCGGTTACGACACATCCGTGCATCCAAAAACCGGCCCGAGCCGGGCTGAGTCCGTTTACCCCGGCTGATTGCAGGCACCCCGTTGACAAATAGGTACTCCACCCCCCGTGCCAACGCCTCGGGTAATTCGTAGGTGGCCTTGGGTGAAAAGCCCCGGGGGTCGAAGATCACCACGTCAGCGGGGTGCCTGCAATCAGCCGGGGTAAACGGACTCAGCCCGGCTCGGGCCGGTTTTTGGATGCACGGATGTGTCGTA
>JANQMF010000076.1 GCA_028280225.1 Pseudomonadales bacterium
TGCGTGCTGACCCCCAGGCGGTGGCGGACGCTCTGCAAACCAAGGGCCATGTATTTGCCCTGGATAAGTTTAACGAACTGGAAGCCCAGCGCCGGGTACTTCAATCGGAAACCGAGCAGCTGCAGAACGAGCGCAATACAAAGTCCAAGTCTATTGGTCAGGCCAAGGCCCGGGGTGAAGATATTCAGCCCCTGCTTGCCGAGGTAGGTGATCTGGGCGAGCGCCTGGATGAGAGCAAGGCTAAATTTTCCGTGGTGCAGGAAGCGTTGCACGAGCTGCTGATGGCGGTACCCAATATCCCGGACGCGTCGGTACCGGCAGGCAGGGATGAAAACGACAACGAAGAGTTGCGCACCTGGGGTAATGTGCCTGAATTTAATTTTACGCCCAAAGATCATGTTGACCTGACCGCCCAGGGTGCCCTGGACTTTGACGCCGCGGCAAAAATTTCCGGGGCGCGGTTTGTGGTGATGCGCGGCCAGGTAGCTCAACTGCATAGAGCCTTAACGCAATTTATGTTGAACACCCATATTCAGCAACACGGCTACCAGGAGGTTTACGTACCCTACATTGTTAATGCCGCCAGTCTCCAGGGCACGGGGCAGTTGCCGAAGTTTGCGGAAGATCAGTTTAGGGTGGACCAGGAGGCGGAAGCTTACCTCATTCCCACTGCTGAGGTGCCGGTAACCAATATATACCGGGATGAAATTATAGACGAAACGCTTTTGCCCATCCGTCACGTGTGCCATACACCCTGTTTTCGCAGCGAGGCGGGCAGTTACGGCCGGGATACCCGAGGGATGATCCGGCAGCACCAATTCGAGAAGGTTGAGCTGGTTCAGTTGGTTCATCCCGGTGAGTCCTGGCATGCACTGGAGGAGCTTACCGGCCATGCGGAAGCCATCTTAAAAGCCCTGGAACTGCCTTACCGGGTGGTTAACTTGTGTGGTGGGGACTTGGGTTTTGCCGCAGCCAAAACGTTAGATCTGGAGGTATGGCTGCCGGGTCAAGATGCCTATCGTGAAATTGCCTCGTGCAGTAACTTTCTGGATTTCCAGGCACGCCGGATGCAGGCCCGGTATCGGGATGCCGGCACCGGTAAACCCGAACTGGTACACACTTTAAACGGCTCCGGCTTGGCCGTGGGCCGCACCTTGGTAGCGGTGCTTGAGAACTACCAGGATGGTGAGGGTCGAGTGGCTGTGCCGGACGTACTTCGCCCATTTATGGGTGGGGCCGCACACCTGGAGTTTTAGGGTGTTTTATCTGCCGCTTTTCCATCGTTTGCAGGGGGCAGCGTGCCTTGTTGTGGGTGGAGGCACAACGGCGTTGCGTAAACTGCGTTGGCTGTTGCGTGCCCAGGCCCGGGTGACGGTGGTGTCGCCGCAGATTTCCGCGGAAATTCGCGATCTGGCGGCAGCGGGTGAAGTCAGTCTGCTGGAGCAAACGTTCAGCCCCGAATTGCTGGACCAACGCTTTGTATTGGTAGTTTCCGCAACCAATAACCCTGGAGTTAACAAAACAGTTCACGATGCGGCGGTGCGCCAGGGTGTGTTGGTCAACTGCGTAGATCAACCGGAATTGTGTACCGTTATTTTTCCGGCCATTGTGGACCGGCTGCCGATATTGGTTGCCATTTCCAGCATGGGTGCCGCGCCGACCCTGGCCAGGGTAGTGCGGGGCTGGATCGAGGCCCGACTGTCCCCAAACCTGGGAAATTTAGCGGTTCTGGCCCAACGTTTGCGCAACCGGGTGAAACAGACTTTGCCGTCTACCGCAGCCAGAAAAACCTTTTGGGAGCAGTTGTTTATCGGCCCAATTGCCGAGCAGGCCCTGTCCGGAAATCTGGATAAAGCCACCGAGGCGGCAGCAGCTTTAATCGAGGGTAGCCCTGTAAAAACAGGCCAGGTGGCCCTGGTGGGCGCAGGCCCCGGCGATCCGGAACTGATTACGCTTAAAGCGCTGCGCTTGTTGCAGATGGCTGATGTGGTCTTGTATGACAAGCTGTCCAACGAGAAAATTCTGGATTATGCCCGGCGGGATGCCGAGTGCATTTATGTGGGTAAACAAGGTCCCAAACCGGGTATGCCACCGGATCGCCCCGACAACCGCAGTAACCAGCAGGGCAGTATCAACGAGCTGATTGTGCAGCATGCCAGGGCAGGTAAACACGTTGTGCGGCTGAAGGGGGGAGACCCCTTCATTTATGGGCGCGGTGGTGAAGAACTGGAGGCAGCGGTTGCCGCCGGCTTGGACGTGCTGGTGGTTCCGGGCATCACCGCAGCAATGGGTGCGGCAAGTTATGCGGGTATTCCGCTCACTTATCGTAACCTGTCTTTGTCCGTGCGTTTTGTTACCGGACACCGGGTGGAAAATACCGTCAATATGGACTGGCCCGAGCTGACCAAACCGGATCAGACGTTGGTGATTTATATGGGTTTGGTGGGATTGCGGCAGATCATGTCCCTGTTGGTGGAACATGGCGGGGCGGGAGAGCGGCCGGTGGCCATTGTGGAAAACGCAACCTATCCCGAACAACGGGTGATCACTGGCACTGTGGCAGACATAGCGGACAAGGTGGATGCGGCCAAAGTACAGGGGCCCAGCGTTGCCATTGTCGGAGACGTGGTTAACCTGGCACAGCCGACAATCAGCGGCTAGGCGCCTGGTTTGCAGCAGGCTGCTTGCTTACAGACAGTGGGGTGGACGCGGCAAACCGGCAATTTTTGCCGCCATTTTTGCCGGGCTATCACCAAACAGCGCCATCAGATAGATGCTGTTGCCTTTGTCTTCACCCAGGCTTTCTTTAACCAGCTTAACAAAGGGGCGCATGGCCGGCGAGACCTGGGTGTTTTTGTAGAATGCCCGCAGGATGTGAATGATCTGCCAGTGAGCGTTGCTGAGTTCAATATTTTCCTTGCCTGCAAGCTGCCGGGCGGCATCTTCATTCCACTTGTCCAGATCCAGAAGATAACCTTCTTTGTCCGTTGCCGTTGAATTGTCTGTAGCGGTCACTAGTCGCTCCAGCTCACAATGGGGTTGTGCTGGATACACAATTCAACTAAGTCGGCGTAGTCAATACACAGATCTGAGTTTGCGGACAGGCCCCGGCTGGTGAGATCTTCCTGAAGAATGTGATAAGTGGGTATGGGAAATTCCGCCATTCCGGCGGCCGCATAGGTGCCGTCACCCAACAGAACCACTACGTCATCCGCCTGCGCACGTGCACTGCAGGCGGCGAGCCCTCGGCGGCTGTAAACCAGGTGTAAGGACATATCAGCCGCCTATCACCGCGTCTTGCCGGGCAATGAGGCCGGCCTGTTCTTGGGGGGAGAGCAGGGCGGCGGGCACCACCAACTGGTCTGTTTTTAGTGCAGCCTGGTTTAAGGCTTCGGTGCAGACAAATAAACTAGAGACGTCATAGGTGGGCAACGCGGCAAGCAGTTTGCTGACGGTGCGCCGGCCCAGGGGTGATGCATTCTGGTCACCAAGCAGGTTCCATACTCCCTCACCCCGAAACAGGATGGAAACCTCAAAATCAAAGACCGCGCCAACCATGGCAGCCTCAATTAACTCCAGGGCGTGACTACTTTGATAAGGGGGCTGGTTGACGACCACAAGGACCTTTTTCATGCGGGAAACTCCACATACCGGTCCGCCGCGGCAATGCCGTCGATCAACTGACCCAGTCCCACCAGTTCAAATCCTGCTGCCAGGGTGGGTGCTGTTTTGTCATAACGGTTTTGTTCTTCGGTGGACAACAACCCGCGTTTGAGGCCATTGGCAATACAAACCGCCAGCTCCGTATTTTGCTGCAGGGCAAACTTCTGCCACTCCCGGGTAATGTCGATTTCGTCCTGGGGGGCAACGGTGCTGTCCAGCGCCGCCAATACCCCTTCGTGGTAAAAAAATACCCGCACAATGTCGTGCCCGGCTGCCAGTACCGCTGAGCAGAATTTTAGGGCCCTTTCATTGGCCAGGGATGCATAGGGCGCGCCGTGGACCGCGATGGTGAATTTCATAAGCGTAAGTTTGTTATCACCGGTCTATGATAAAGATTTCTGCGCCTCTTTTCAGACGCATAGTACTTGCTGGCCGGCCTTGATGGCTGAGGGTGAGATGCCGGTTTCCAGCTTAAAGGCGCTGGAAAAGTTGCCGACGTCGGAATAGCCGGTCAGGTAGGCCACTTCCTTTACACTCAGATCGGTTTGCAGAAGTTCCCGGGCAAACTCACAGCGTGCCCGCAGCGAGATTTTTCGAAAGCTGGTTTGTTGTGCGGTCAGCCGCCGCTGCAAAGTTCGTTTACTCATGCTTAGTCGGGCAGCAACGTTGTGCAGTTGCATCGGGTGGCTGGCGTTGGCGATCAGCAAGGAGTGGATACGTTCAACCAGATCAGCACCGGGTCTGGAAAAGTGATCTGTTTGCTCACATTGGCGTATGGCAACTTCGTGCACCAATGGGTTTGCGGTAGGCAGGGGATGTTCCAAAATCGCCTCGGAAAACACAAGTTCGCTTCTGGCTTGATCAAATTTGAGCTCACAGGCGAAGACTTCTTCGTATATGGGCCGAATTTTTGGTTCCGGGTAGCTGAACTGTGCCGAGATCAAGTGGTGGGGATAACCTTTCAAGAACACGGCAAAGGATGAAGCGCTGGTTTCCACCGACCAGCGCTGCAGCCACTCCCGGGGCTCGTTTTCCTGTAGCGGCGCAAACACCAGATGTGCCCGGCTCCGCCGTTTTTCCAGATACAACTTTGTGGGTACCGCCAGCAGGTGTTGGAAACGAATGACCGTGTGTAACGACTTTCCCACGCTGGCTGCGGTCATTGCCGCCAGACCTCCCGCACCGACGTTCATCAAGTGCTCATTTTCCGGCTGCGCAAAACCAACATCTTCGACACCCAGGTTGTGCAGCAGGTAGTCGATGATGTGGTAGTACTGATCCCGTGTCAGGGTGGCACCGGGCTGGAAGAAATCATTGCGGCTCATACCAATGCCGTCGAAAAGATCATCCAATACAAAACCCGAGCGCTCAGCGCGTTCGATGGGATCGAGCAAATAGGCAGCGGGACTCACCTGCCAGATATACATGGCGCAATATCACAATTACCTGGCGCAAAATCATAACAGGAACACGCTCCAACTGCTCTATGGTGGATTAGCTTTTGGAGAACTACATGTTTGCTTTCGAAAATTGGTACATAGCTGCTCGCTCAGAAGAGGTGCATAACGCACCGCTGGGCCGAAAGTTTCTGAATCAGGATGTGGTGCTGTTCCGTACACAAGATGGTGAGGTGTGCGCGCTCGGGGCGGTATGTGCACACCGTGGGGCGGACCTGGGCAAAGGACGCATTGTCGGTTCGAGTATTCAATGTCCCTGGCATGGTTGGCAATATGGTGCGGATGGGCGGTGTAATCTGGTACCGTCCCAGGGTCCCTGCGGCAAGATACCCAGGGGTGCCCGGGTGCCTGTGTATCCGCTACATGAAGCCCAGGGTTATATCCATATCTGGATGAAACCTGACACCCAGCCTACCTGGTATCCCCCGGCGCACGACTTCTTTAACACGCGTTACCACATCAAATCACCGGTTCGGTTTCAGCGCGGGTCGTTCATCAATACCGTCGAAGCCGCTTGTGATGACGCCCATGTCTATATTGCCCACGCCCAGACCATCGGTATGGCGGCACCTGCTCACCTGGCGCCGATTATTGATGTTAAAAGCACCGAGGACGGCCGCGCGGTGCAAGGCCGCATGGTCTGGCCCATTGAAAGAAAGCGTTCTTTTAAGGGCTTAAGTGCCTGGTATCAAAAACACTTGCTGGGTTTGGGAGAAGACTCCAATACCCACGATCGCCACTATCGGGTGGAGCTTTCCGGGCTGGTGGTTCATCGATACCCAAAAGCGGATGGATTCGACTTTATTGTCTACGCGGCAACCACCCCGGCGGATGAATTTACCAATTGGTTTTTTGCGGGGACCATCGATACCCACCCACAGCGGTCTTTCATCGGCAATTTCCTCTACTGGTTAGCACGTAACCGGACCAGCCGAGTGTTTGACGAAGATGAAGACATGATCACCAGCACACTCACGGACAACCTGCCGGGGGGGCATCCCCGTCCGATATCCGTTAACTCAGATGCCATGGGTCTTGCCTTTCGTCGTCTATATGCCCGCCAGGTGCTGGCTGAAGGCGGCACGCCGGCATGGCCCGTGGCAGGCATGGTGCCGGCCGACGTGCAGGAGAAAGTGCGGGAAAAGGTGGGGGAAAAAATGCAGGAGAATGTAACTTGACCGGTAAAATTGCTACCAACGGGGTGGTCCTGGCTTATGACTTGTATGGTGACCCGGATGCCCCGACGCTGATCGGCCTGCAGGGTCTGGCGGAGGGGAGAAAGTTCTGGCCGCAATCTCTAGTGCGGACACTTACCGATGCGGGTTATCGATTGTTGTTGGTGGACAACCGTGACATTGGGGATTCCTCCATTCTATACGATGCCGGACGGGTGGATTTAGCGGGGTTGGTTGCCGGATCTGGTGCGGCTGCACCTTATAACTTAAAAGACCTGGCTGTCGACATAGTGGGGATTATGGATGGCCTGGCCATTCCAAAAGCACACGTTATGGGCTATTCCCTGGGAGGGATGATTGCCCAATGGATGGCCATTGACCATCCGCACCGGGTACAAAGTCTGGCGCTGGTGATGTCGAGCAGCAATGCGCCGGATCTGCCTGCGGCAGATCCACAAGCCGGGGCCAGCCTGTTTGAATTAGCGGCACCGGGCTGTGGTGATCTGCACACAAGAATCGAAGCATTGTGGCACGCCATGCAAGGTGAGTTTCCCCGGGATGGTACCTGGTTTGTGGATCAACTGGCGAAATGTGGCTACCGGCCCGACGCCGTAAACCGTCAGTTGGCGGCTGGTCTGGCCACGCCACCGCGCCACGACAAATTGTATGCCGTCAAGTGTCCGTGTCTGGTACTGCATGGTACCCACGATGCGATATTTCCCCTTGGCCATGGCGAGGATTTGGCGATGCGGATACCCGGGGCAACTCTGGTGCGTTTAAGCGGCGCCGGTCATGCGTTGACAGACGACATCATGTCCGACGCCGGCAAGGCATTGCTGGCCCATTTGAATCAGGTTGAAGGGACGGTTGTATGAGCGTTCAAGTGTTACCGCCGCGGGCTTATCTCGACACGTCTGTATTTGCCCGGGAACGTGAATTGTTTATGCGGGAGTGGATCTGTGTGGGTCGAGAAACCGACCTCGCGCAGCCGGGTGCATACTTTGCGCTGACGGTCATGGCACAGCCGGTTGTCGTGTGGCGGGATCAGCAGGGCCGCTTGCGCGCTTTTGAAAATGTCTGCCGCCACCGCATGGCAGTGATAGCTGACGGCTGCGGCGTGTCGAAGTATTTGCGGTGTCCCTATCACGGCTGGACCTATACCGACGATGGAAAGCTGCGTGCCGCACCCCAGGCAGATTCCTACATTGCCGGTCAGCACATCAGATTGCCTGAATATCGGGTGGAAATCTGGTGTGGTTTTATTTTTGTTAACCTGGATCCGCACGCGGATCCCCTTGCACCCAGGTTAACCCAGGTTGAAAAAATTTTAGCCCCCTACCAGGCGCCGACATTTGAGTTCAGTGCCAGAGAGATTGCTGCACCGGTTAATGCCAATTGGAAACTGATGCTTGAAGTGGGTTTGGAGTCTTATCATTTTCCCTACGTACACAAATCAACCCTGGCGGCTAATCTTGGCGGCGCACCCAATTCGCCGGAGGGGAATGGTTCGTGGACGGTTTCTGTTGAACCTAGAACCCGCCCGCTTGAGCCTCAAGCCGGTCATCCACCCGGTCTCAGCAAAGAACACCGGGCCACCACTTATACCTTCGGCATCTTTCCGTGCACGGTGTTCAATGTTGATGTGGACAATATTGTCTGGTTCACCTTGCTGCCGGTTACAGAAAGTCAAACGGCCTCCATTTTTGGCACTGCGGCAAGGACCCCGGAGTTGATCCGCATTCTGGGAGACGATCAGCCAACCAGCCGGGAAAACTATTTTGAGTGGGGGGCTCGATTGGGTGCGGAAGACAACGCAATCTGCGAGCGAGTTCAAGCCGGTATTCGCGCCCGCGGTGCGCGTCCGGGTCCAATAATTCGCAGCAAGGAAAACTGCCTTTATGAATTTCAGAACTACCTGCGCGCGCAGATTCCCGAGTATCCACTAGCCAAGGAAGAAGAATGAGCGAAGTTGATGAAATATTGTCAGCAGAGGTTTGTGCGGCTGTTCGAGCTCCGATCAACCAAGCGCGTACGCTCCCACGGCAAGCCTTTACGTCAACGGCGTATGCTGAACTGGAGGCACAACGTGTGTTTGCGGACAATTGGTGTGCACTGTACTTCCATGAGTTGGTTGCCGCACCCGCCGTGGTACCGCTGGAACTTGCGGGTATTCCCTTGTTGCTGTCGCGGGACCGGGACGGAGTATTGCGCGGATTTCACAATATTGTACCTTACGACGGTTGTCCCGCGGTTATTGAGGCACAACAGGGTATTGAGGAGATTGTTGCCCCGTACCATGGATGGCGTTACAACCTGCAGGGTAAGCTCACCGCCATACCCTACTGGGGCGGCGAACCCCGGGGCCGCGACCTCAAGCCTCTGCAGGGGCGCCCCGGTGATCTTCTTGAGGTGCCGCTGGTCACATGGGGCCCCGTGGTTTTTGTCAACGTGAGCGGCCGGGCGGGAGATTTTGCAGAGGCTGTTCAGCCGCTCGCCAGCGAATTGTTGCCCTGGGACGTGGATGCTTTGAGGATTACCCGTAAATCTAATATGGAACCCTTGCTGCATCCCGAAAGGCTGACAACAAATTGGAAAACACATGCGGAAAACTGGGGCATCAATGTTCTGCATGAAGCGTTTGTGCACAACATTTACGATCAGTCACCCGAAGTACCGCGCATGCGCAATGATGGTACCCGGACATTCAGCAACCACATTCACGGCCGTTTTGTGGCCCTGAAGTATCGGGAAGCAGATTTTCCGGATACCTATGGAGAAATTCCGTTCCCGCGTCTTGAACGCAACTGCGCTCAGCCCATAGAACATGGCTATTTCGGAACCTTTATGCCCAACCTCCATATGGGTATGTTTGCAAACCTTGTGCATCTCATCATCAGTAATCCCATTGACCCGGGTCACACGGAAACGCTGCGTGCGCAATTCTACCGGGGTGAAGCAGCAAAGGATCCAAACCTGGCGGAAGCACGGGAGATATATGCGGCTGGATTTGTTCAAGCTGGCGAGGAAGACGGGCGTATCACCCAGGCAATTCAGACTGCCCGCAAATCCCCGGCCTTTCCAAGCCAGTACTATTCGGCCCACTGGGATGAAATGCACTATCGCTTCAGCCAATGGCTGTTAGACCAAATGACCCGCACGCAGGGGTGTTAAAGCGGTGAAGTGAGCAGGCGGGGGTGGTTGACAAGTACAGCAATTTTGCGGTGTATGGGTGATTGCTGACACGCGCCGCGTGTCCTCCTGGCGCACCACTTGATTGAAAGGTTAATGCGATGACTAATAGCCTGACCGTATACTGCGAAGCCGATATTTCCTACCTCACGTCAGAACCCCGGTCCGTACGATGTGTGATTTACGACGGACGCCAGGCGGATCTGGATTTCCATCAAAACGGCTTTGAGCTGAGGCATCTGCCCAGTGCTGTTGCGGATTGGGCTGATGAGGCTGAAATTGAGCGTGTGTACTATCCGGAGCTGTCGCGCTTCTGCAAGGATTGGCTGGGATGCCAAGGTGTCTTCTTTCTGCAATCCCTGTATCGGCACACGCAAAACCTGGGTCACGATCTTGTTAACAGCGATCAGGGACCGCTGCTGAGTGCGCATTCAGATTACACCGAAAAATACTGGGATATGATAGGGGATGAGTCGCATAGCTATGCAAAAGCTCTGGGCCCCTCAATGGAGAAGGCGGGCATTTCTTATGCGGACGTAAGAGCGGCGTCCCGGGTAGTCTTAGTCCAATTCTGGCGCAACTTTGGTGCGCCTCGCATGGACTATCCGTTAGCCCTTGGAGATACCCGCTCCGCGCAACGCGCGGACTTTGTGGAAGTTCCGGTCGAAGTCCGGTTGGGTCCTTATATGGCGGAATTCGAAGCCCTGGCGCTGACCGCTGGACCCGCAAATGACGGCCCCGCGCGTCATACCTGGTACACGTTCACCGATATGACCGCGGATGAGGTCATCCTGTTTCGGGGCTTTGATAGTGAACGTATCCGCCTGGGGGAGCCGTACTGTGTGCCGCACACGGCATTTCGAGATCCAAAGGTACCCGAGGGTATGCATCGTGCCAGCCTGGAGTCCAGGGCGATTTGTTTGTTCTAGGCCGCACCGGTTGGCAAATGGGTGGGGCCGAATTATCGGTTGAGGGTCTTAACCCATTGGGGCGGTGCGACGTCTCGCTGGGATGGCATCATCAATCGTGTCTACGGCGTTTAGTGAATACCAGTTATCCCCCGTTAAGTGGGTAGAGCCGTAGAGCCGAGCAGTAGAGCCGTTGAGTGCTGAAAGGGGAGGGATTATACCCTACGGGTCGCGCGCGGCGCGTGGCGCCGTGCTCATTCGCTACGCTCCCTGCGGGTCGCTTCGCAGTCGAACCAGAGGAACCGAATCAAACCGCCCATTCCACAGTAATTTCATAAACGGGGCGCAGTCCCGTTTATGAAATTACTGTGGAATGGGCGGTTTGATTCGGTTCCTCTGGTTCGACTGCGAAGCGACCCGCAGGGAGCGAAGCGAA
>JANQMF010000112.1 GCA_028280225.1 Pseudomonadales bacterium
CTTTGGCGTGGGGGGTGTGGGTCTGTCAGCCGTGGTGGGGGCAAAAATGGCCGGGGCCCAACCGATCATTGCGGTTGATCTGGACGATACCAAGCTGGAATTCGCCAAAGCCTTCGGCGCCACCCACGTCATTAACGCCAACAACTGTGATCCCGTGGCTGCGGTACATGAGCTGACCCATCAGGCGAGCCGGTACACCATATTCAAACAGGAAGTGTCCGGCGCGGACTACGCCTTTGATTGTATTGGCATCCGCCAGACCATGGAACAAATTGTCCCCGCCTGCCGCAGCGGTCAATTTGGTGTCTGTGCGGGGGGTACGGCGGTGCTGGTTGGCGTACCCAACACACCGGTTGAGCTCGACGCACGGGACGTCCTGGTCAACGAAAAGCAGTTTATCGGCAGCATCGGGGGCTCCTGCGCCCCGGACCGGGACTTCCCCAGATTTCTAGAATGGCACGAAAACGGCCAACTGGATCTGGAAAGCATGGTCACTGAGCGATACGCACTTCAGGACATCAACACCGCTACCACAGCGCTGGCAAACGGTGAAATCCAGGGCCGGGCCATCCTGGAGTTTTAGGCGCTTACCGTGCGTGAACTGGTCATAACCAGCACCCACCGGCCGGCGCCGGAAGCCTATTTTGGCCCGGCGGATGCGGGTTTCCTCAATTGGGAAACCCTGTTATGGCGATTTGCCGCCGAAAAAAGCTATTGGCTTGCCACCCAGGGTAAGCAACCTCACTGCATGCCCGTGTGGGGCATCTGGCAACAGGCCTCTTTTCGCTTCAGCACCCACCCCAACAGCAAAAAGGCGGCAAACCTCCGCCAATGCCCATTTGCCTGTGTGCACCTGGCTAATCCCGAAGCGGTTCTGATTATGGAGTGTAACGTTGAGCAAGTGATCGAAGACCACGCCTTACAGGCGTTTGTCGACGACTATAATCCAAAGTACAACTGGCAATTTACCAAGGACGAGGTACGCGGTGGGGTATTTGCGCTGACCCCGTACAAAGCCTTTGCCTGGGCTGACGGCGAGGGTGAACGGTTTTCTAATACCGCAACCCGCTGGACCTTCAACACGGCGGATATCAATCCCGGTTAGGCCTGCCCATACTGGACCTCGCACTCTATCAGCAACATCAGCAACATCAGCACATTCCGGTGCAAACCGCTTTGTATGTTATTATGATTCGTTCAAGCTCCGGTAAGCGGCTTTTAACAAACCGAACCCACGGGTATCCCCCAATAGCCCCTCATACATTTTGTTCATCACATAGGACATACACAGGTGGGCGTCCTGATCGATAATGACCGTGGAGCCGCCCCACCCACCCCAATAACCAATATGTTTGTTTGGCCCCATGGGCATCACATCCGAGGTCAGGCCGTAGCCCATGCCAAATCTTATCGGCACACCCAACACCAGATCCTTACCCTTGGTCTGTTCCTCAAAAACTATCGCCGCACCCGCTTTGGAAATAAGATCAACCCCAAATGCTGAACCGCCATTGGCCATTGGGGTCTGGGCGCGCACAATGGCCCGGGCGTTACCGTGACCGTTTGCCGCGGGAATTTCAGCCTTGCGCCATTGCGGGGTGCCGGAAGCCGTAGCGTCTGCCCGGGGATTTGCAAAGGTCCGGGCGCTGATGGATTGTGAATCGTCATCCGGGCTCTGTGCTTCAGCAACCGGAGGCGGAATCAACTCGCCGATACGCGGGAAGTGCTCCTCATCGGTGCCGATATGGAAATCCGCCTGCAAGGGGCCGGCAATTTCCTCCGCAAAATACTGTCCAAGGGAACGTTCGGTCACCCGCCGCACCACCTCGCCAATCAGGTGCCCCTGGGTCAAGGCATGATAGCCGCTGGCGGTGCCCGGCTCCCACCAGGGTGCCTGCCGGGCTAAGGCGGCAACCATCTTGTCCCAATCGTAAAGGTCATCACCCACCATCGGCTCATCCATGCCCGACAAACCGGCGCTGTGACTTAGAAAATGTCTGACCTGTACCCCTTCTTTGCCGTTCTGGGCAAACTCCGGCCAGTAGTTGGCCACCGGCGCATACAGGTCAACCTGCCCACGATCAGCCAATAACAAAAGACACAACGCCGCCATGGTTTTGGTGGACGAGTAGACATTGATGATGGTGTCTTCTTCCCAGGGTTGGCTGCCAGCCTTGTCCCGGTCACCCGCCCACAGATCAACCACCATTTCACCTTCCACGGAGACCGCCACACAGGCACCCACATCACCGTGGTCCGCAAAGTTTTTTTCGAATCTGGCGCGGACCGCCGAAAACTTTTCATCACAGTAGCCGTTGATGTTGATCACTACTTGGTTTTCCTTTGTTTGCATTCAAATTTTTACCTGAACAGCCTGCAACGCTTTCCACAGGTATCCGGACATGGGTTGGCTAAGCTATGCGCCAATGCAGCAGACTGAACGGCGGGTCAGCATCTTCATGGTGTTCAAATTCGCCGACTACCCGGGCACCAATGGGCACCGTTTGCTCAGGGTCACCCAACAGGTTGCCTACAACGCGAACATCACCGGCATGGGGCAGGGTCACCAGCACAACAATATAGGCGCCTTGCTCAGCCAGCGCCGGGTGAACCGGATGCCATACCCGCTCATAGCTGTAAATTATTCCTTCCGCGGGCACCTCGGCAAAGTGGAGTTGATCACTCAGGCAGTGGTGGCAGACCCATTCCGGACCCCATTGCCAGCCGCCGCAAGCGGCACATTGCTGGATCAACAACCGGTTTTCACGCAGTCCCTGCCAATAGGGTGCATCCAATCCGGCAGCAACGGGCTGGGGTAAACCCGGGCGTAAATAATAGTCTGTCATAACGTTGCCTCGCTGCCCAAGATACACGAGCTGACCGGGGTCACCATGGGCCCCGAGATCACCATGGAAACGTCCGCGTCCGCCACCTGACTGCTGGACTGGCCGCGAATTTGCCGTACCGCTTCGATATTCAAACCTAACCCATGCATATAACACTCCGCCAGATTCCCACCGCTGGTATTAAGGGGCAAGTCACCCTGGGGTGCCAAAAAACGTTCTTTGACAAAAAAGTCGTTCACCTGTTCCGGGGCACAAAAGCCGTGTTCGACCAGGCTCATCATTACACCCCCGGTAAAGTTCTCGTAACTTTGCAGCACATCCACATCCTTTGCCGTGACCCCGGCCATGGCATAAAGGCGCGGTGCCAGGGTTTTGAAGGTTGAAGAGGCATAGTCCGGTGTATTGTGGACCGACGCTCCGGCGCGATAGTGAGAACCCGCCACCGCACCCAGTACATAACAGGGTTTGTGGGGCGACGCCCCGGCGCGTTCGGCAGAGACCAAAATCATGGCTGCTGCCCCATCGTTTTCCTGACAACAGTCATAAAGGCGGAAGGGTTCGACAATCCAGCGGGAGGCATCATATTTCGCCTCGTCCAGAGGGCGCCCGTACATTACCGCCCGGGGATTACGCTGCGCATGTTCGTAACAAGCCAGTGAAATTGCCCGCAGGGCGCTGTGTTCAACCCCATGGTCGTGCATAAAACGCACCACCTTCATCGCAAACATCTGTGCCGGGGACATCAGTCCATAGGGGACGGTATAGGCCATCTCACCGGCAATGGTATTACGTTGGGGCCCCTGGCCGAAGCGGCCAAACTGACCCTGGGCCAAGGCGCGGAATACAACAACGGTCTCCGCAAGACCCGCATGAATAGCCGCGGCCGCATTGGCAATAGCACCGGAGCCGCCACCACCGCCGCCACCCCACTGCATATTGGAAAAACGCAGTTCCTTGCACCCCAAGGCGGCGGCCAGACGAGAGGGATCGCTGCGGTCATTGCTGTACGACGCAAAACCATCAATATCTTTTGCATCTATACCCGCATCCTCACAAGCGGCAAGGATGGCCTTCAGCGCAAGCTTAAACTCTGCATCCGGTGCTTCTCCCCGTTTGTAGTATTCGGTTTCTCCAACCCCAACTACGGCAACTTGACCACGCATCGGCCACCTCCCAAGTCAATCTCCCAATCCGGTTCACCTTACACGCCACAAAGACACATTCCAATGCGCACCGGGCTTGGTTAAGGTAGGTGTAAATAACGTGATGCGGGGACAATATGCCAATTATTCCAGATGCCGTGGGCACCAAGGGCACACCAAGCAAACGCAACTGGACCAGTAAGGATGCACTGTTGTACGCCGTTGGGGTGGGTGCCGGGCTGGATGAGCTGCAATATACCACCGAAAATACCAAGGATACGCCCCAGCGGGTGCTGCCCACCTTTGCCGTCATCATCGGCGGCGGTGGCATCCCCTGGGACAAAGTGGGCAGTTTTAACCCCGCCCTGATGGTGCACGGTGAGCAGGGTATAGAACTTTTTGACGAAATTCCCCCTGATGGAGAAATCGAAAGTGTGGGTGAATGTACCGCCATCTGGGACAAAGGCAGCGCGGCGGTCCTGGAGTTTGAATCCACCAGCACCCTGGCCGCCACCGGCAAACCCCTGCTGAAAACCCGCACCCAGCTTTTTTGCCGGGGCGAGGGAGGATGGGGGGGTGAACGCGGTCCCAGCGAAAAGCTGACCTTCCCCGACCGTCAGCCGGACCACCAGGTTGAATACACTACTCGTGCGGATCAGGCACTGACTTACCGGCTTTCCGGTGACCGAAACCCTCTGCACTCGGATCCGTCATTTGCCGCCATGGGCGGGTTTGACAAACCCATCCTGCACGGCTTGTGTACCTGGGGATTTACCGGCCGGGCGCTGTTACACAGCCTTTGCGGCTCTGACCCCAGCCGTTTTCAGAGTATGAACAGCCGCTTTTCAAAACCCGTTATCCCCGGTGATACCCTGACCATAAACATGTGGGTGGACGGCCAAACCGCCTTGTTCAGAACACACAACCAAAACGGTGATACGGTCATCGACCAGGGCGTATTCAAGTTCGCCTGAGCCTTCGTATCGATCACCCACAAAAGTCCACCATCAAAAAGTCATGAAAACGACGTTATACATTGTGCTTATTCTGGCCGTGGCCCTGGCCAGCGTTATTGCCAGCGAACTGTTGCTCACCAGAGTATGGTTAACCTATGCGCCAACAGCGGTGACCAGCCATCTGTTTTGGCTGGGCCTGTTACCCGTGCAGTTTGTGGTGGTGGGGATCAGCATGACCACCCTGCTGAAGATACTGCGCACCAACTACAACATTTATGTGCCTGTGTATGCCTTGAGTTTTGCCCTGTTTCACAGCCTTGAGCTAAATGCCCTGGACAATCCCCCACTGGACATTGGCCTCTACGCTGCCGCCATTTTGATTGCCAGCGCGGTGTGGGGAATTCTGCTGAAAAGGCGGAACATCAGCGTTTAACCTCAAGCAAAAATAACCGCAACCTCAAACCCATCCGCAAGCTGTTCAAATTCCAGCAACCATCCGTGACGGCGGCATACGTTGTCGGCAATGGCCAACCCCAGACCCGTGCCGGGAAGATTCTGTGACCGGGCTGCCTGCAAACGCACGTAGGGCGCCAGGGCCTGTTCTGTCTGACGTGGATCAAATCCCGGTCCGGGATCAAAGATCGTGACCGCCTTATCCGTCAAAACCACTTCCGCCCGCCCGCCGTACTTCAAAGCATTATCTACAATATTGGCAAACAGGCGGGTAACGGCCAGACGCTGGCCCGCTAACACCATATGATCCGGTCCGGCATAGGTGACATCACAGTTCTGGTCTTGCAGACCGTGCACCAGACTCGCCAACAGCGAGCTGATATCAATTTGGGCAAAAGCCTCGTCGGTGTGTTCATCCCTGGCAAAGGTCAGCGCCTGATCTAATATGTCAGTCATCAGCAAGATGTCCTGTTGAGCTTTTTCTCGTTGCCCGGAATCCTGAATATACTCAATACGCAACCCCAGACGGGTACACAGTGTACGAAGATCATGGGAGACACCCGCCAGCATATTGGAGCGCTCATCCAGCAGGGACACTACCCTGGCCTGCATCCGATTAAAGGCTACACTGGCCCGGCGCAGCTCCGCCGGACCAATACCCTCGGGCAAGGGGTCACCCGCCCGGCCCCGGCCGAGTCTTTCCGCAGCCACGGAGAAGCGGCTCAACTGACCGGTCAGACGCCGCATCATATAGAGCATAAGACCAATCACCCCAACTAACACCAGGGTCATGGAAATGCCCGCACGGCTACCCCGACCAAATTGCGTCACCCGGGTGACCGCAAGAATCTGCAAGAAACCGCCGGACCGGGACGGCAAAACCAGACTCAAACGGGCAGGACCCGGTCGTGTGACATAAGCCACCCCAACCTGAGACAGATCAACATTGGCGCGGCGCAAACGTTCCTGCACCGCAACCACAATCTCCGGGTTGTGGGGCCAGCGGTTGCCAAAACCTTCAGGTTCCGCCGGCGCTGTTGCCAGCCGGTTGATTTGAAAGCCTTCACTCTGCAGCAACGGCAGCAGTTCGGGTTGAGCGGCCAGCAGATTGTCCAGTTGCAGCGCCCGTTCGGCTACCCCTTCCGCAAAGGTGCGGGCATTGGTCAACATGCGCTCGTGTCCGTAAAAATAAAACCCGGCAATGTGCAGGGCCGCAAAGGCCGCCACCAGAACTAAGGCAACCCGGGAAAACAACGAGCGCCCCGGAGCGCGTGCTTCAGCGGCCAATGTCGGTAACCTCCTCAGCCAGCAGATAACCCCCGCCGCGCACAGTTTTTATCAGAGAAGCGTCAGCCAGTTTTTTGCGCAGACGGCTGAGCTGAACATCTATGCTGCGGTCAAAGGGTTGAGCGTTACGGCCCTTGGTCATTTCCAACAGCTGTTCACGATTTAATATCTGCCCGGGATGCCGAACCAGGGCCAGCAACAGGTCAAACTCTCCCGCGGTGAGAGAAATCAATGCCCCCTGGGGGTTGGTCAGGGTGCGTTTGCGGCTGGACAACTGCCACCCGGCAAAGGCATACCCTTGTACATCACTATATTCGTGTACCCACAAACGGTTGTCCATGCGGCGCAGCACCGCCCGGATGCGCGCCAGCAATTCCCGTGCGCTGAAGGGTTTGGTCAAATAATCATCCGCGCCCATTTCCAGGCCCAGAACCCGGTCACTTTCATCCGCCAGGGCGGTTAAGAGGATAATGGGCAGACGGGAACTCTCCCGTAACTGCTGACAAAGCTGCAAGCCGCTGGCGTCCGGCAGCATGATGTCCAGCAACAGTAAATCCACCGCTTCGTTCTGCAAAACCCGCTGTAACTGAACCACCGTGTCCACACCAACACAGCGCATGCCATACCGCTGCAGATAATCACCAACCAGCAAGCGGATTTCCGCATCATCATCCAGCAACGCTATACAAGGAGCTGTTTCCGCCATGGCCAAAGTATACCCACATCCATGCAGAGGAACGGTAACAGCAGGTTACCAGGGCGAACTCTGAAATGTTCTGTTACACAACGTCACCAAGCTGAGAAGCAGAGCCGGAATCCCGCCTGCACACTGGTGTTTCGCCCCACCTGGAGATCCTGTCATGAATATTTTCCATATTATCGTTACCGCAGTATTGACCACCCTGGTGATTGTGCTGCTGGGGGTTGCCGCGGTCTGGTCCCTGTGGCCCGCCACCGCGGAAGCCAGTGCTGCCCTGGCGGCCCATCGCTGGCACGCCGGCGGCAACAGCAACGGTGATGACAATCACTGCGGCCATCTGAGTGGTAATCATCTGGAGTTGGGCCAGGCTGCCCTCAGCGGTGTGCTGGATCTGGATGGCAACCAGAAGGCTGCTCTGGTAACCGTGACCAATACCCTGGCGGAATGGCAGGCGCAGATTCAATCCACCTGCGAAGGTGTCGACTTTACCAGTCTGGATTCCAGCCTGGCCGGGATGGAGGCCTTTTTGAATCAAAGTGCCGCTACCATGACCAACCTGCGCCCGGCGGTAAGCACTTTCTACGCCAGCCTCACCCCTGAGCAACAACAGGTCCTGCAGGACTTTGTGCATAATCATCACGGCCACGGGCGGCGGCGCGGGCACGGATGGTTTCACTAGCGCATTTTACGCTGTACCGCTGCGCGTGCCGGCTCAGCGGTACCCGGTCTTTTATCCGGCAGTGATTCACGGCACTGCTGTTCTGCAAAACCCGCGTTATACTGCCTGCTCACTTACCACACCAAGCTAACATGACCGTGAAAATCGGCTACCTGCTCCCCACCCGCGAGCACATCCTGCTGGGCAGGCACAATACGAATGAACTGTTGGACGCCGCCCGCCTGGTTCAACAACTGGGATTTGACTCGGCCTGGGCTGGAGATTCGCTGCTGGCGCGCCCCAGACACGATCCCCTGACCTTGCTTGCCGGGGTGGCGGCAGCCACCCCGGAACTGTATGTGGGCACAGCGGTATTGCTCCCGGCTTTACGCAATCCGGTTATTCTGGCTCAACAACTGGCAACCCTGGATCAGCTCAGCAACGGCAAGTTGATTGTCGGGGTAGGTATCGCCGCTGATGCGCCCACCATCCACGCGGAATTTGCCGCCGCCGGGGTGCCCTTCGACAAAC
>JANQMF010000152.1 GCA_028280225.1 Pseudomonadales bacterium
GACGCGGTTGAGATCACCGCTTCAACTGCCCCAAGCTGGTCATACAGAGCATCCACGTTGGCTCTTATGCGCCTAAGCGCTGTTGCTTCATCACCCAGATGCAAATCCAAAGCGCCGCAACATTGTTCGTTGCTGAGTGTTCTAACCCCCACGCCCCGGGTGTGCAGCACCCGGGCCAGATGGTCATTTGTCGTTGCGGTGGCAACCTGCTGGGCACAGCCGTTTAACAACAAGATACAGCGTTCCCCGACAGTGGATTGGGTGGCCGCGCCAACCACCTTGGGGACCTGGTCAGCAAGATAGTCCGGCAACACCCAGCGAAAGAAGCGCCCCAGCCTGGCCATGCGTCGCAGCCGCACCGGGTTGGGAATCATCCACTGCAAAGCCTTGCGCAACCGGCCGGTCCACCCGCGGCGCGCGGGACCTAAGTGATTGCGCGCTATTTCCGCCAGCTCCCCGTATTGCACCCCGGACGGACAGGTGGTTTCGCACGCCCGGCAGGTGAGGCAACGATCCAGATGGTGGGTGGCCCGCGCCTGATTGTCCCCACCCTCCAACAATTCACGAATCAGGTAAATGCGGCCCCTTGGCCCGTCCAGTTCATCCCCGGTAAGCTGATAGGTTGGACAGGTGGCATTACAAAAACCGCAGTGTACACAGCTGCGCAAAATAGAATTTGCCCGGGCACCCGCATCGGTGGCCAGATATTCTTTGCTGAAATCAGTGCGCATGTGCCGGTTCGTCCGCGGTCTCCACAACCGCAAAGTTAAGGGGTGATACAAACAAATGGGCGGGGTCAAAGGCTTTTTTGATCTCCGTCATCAAAGCCAGATGCTCCCGGGATAAATTGCCCAAGGCGCTGGCTGCTTCGCCAAGCACCCACACCCACCCCCCAACGGACTCCGCCCAGGCACGCACCTGTTGGGGTTCGTCATGCCACAGCCAACGCAACCCGCCGGCCCACTCGACGGCCAGGCTGGCAGCCTCCACCCCGGGTAAATCCTGAGGCGCCGCCGGGGGCAAAATCACCCGGCACAGCTTCAGCGGCGCTGAGGGTTGATGAGCACCAACCTGCAAGGATGCTTTAAAAAATTCATGTTTGTGGTCGCGAATATCCTGCCACAAAGTACCCACGTTGGCGGCTTGCCCACCCAATTTCTGTACCGATGCGGACACCGCCGCTTCGCTGCCGCCAAGACGGATGGATAATACGCCATCATGCCACCAGGTTCCGGTTACCGGGTTGTACTGCTGGGCCAGCGACCGGCAAAAGCGAACGGCGGCTGCGCAGTTCATTTCAAGGTGCAGGGTTTGCTGCTGCTGATGCCGGGGCTGCACCCGCAGGCTGGCAGCCGTTACCACTCCCAGCGCCCCAAAAGCGCCGGCAACCAACCGGGACACGTCATACCCGGCTACGTTTTTCATCACCTGGCCGCCAAAATTAAGACACTCACCGGCGCCGTTAACCAGGCTGATGCCCAACAGGGCATCTCTGACAGATCCAAACCAGGGCCGTGACGGTCCGGAAAGTCCACTGGAGATCATGCCTCCCACCGTACCCTGAGCATAAAATTGCGGGGGTTCAAAGGCGAGCATCTGATCCTGTTGGGCCAGGGTCATCTCCAGTTCACGGATTGGGGTGCCGGCCAATGCAGTGACGACCAGTTCTTCCGGCTCATAGGCCACAATGCCCCGCACCTCGGACGTGGACAGAAGCTCGCCGTTGGCATCACCAAAGTTGGGTAACCAGCCCCGTTTGCTGCCGCTACCGTTGATGATCAACCGCCGTCCCGCTGCCTTGGCAGCCTGAACTTGCTCGCTAAGCTGTGTACCCGCCTGGGTCAACAGGTTGCTCAAAATCGTTCCAGATCCGGGTGCGGCAACTGACCCTGGCGCACGTGCATGCCACCCAACTCACCACAGCGGGTCAGGGTGGGAATACCTTTGTCCGGATTGAGCAACCCTGCCGGATCCCAGGCCGCTTTAAGGCCATGGAACTGAGTTAACTCCGTGGCGCTGAATTGCACACACATTTGATCCAGTTTTTCCACGCCCACACCATGCTCCCCGGTAACCGTACCCCCCATGGCCACACACAGTTCAAGAATCTTGCCACCCATCTCTTCGGTATTTTCCAACTGTCCGGGAATGTTGGCATCAAACAGGATCAGCGGGTGCAAATTGCCGTCCCCGGCATGGAATACGTTAGCCACAGGAAGCTGGTATTCTCGTGACAACTCTTCAATGGCCCGCAGCATTTCCCCCAAACGACGGCGGGGTATGGTCCCGTCCATGCAGTAATAATCCGGCGCCAAGCGCCCCACAGCGGGAAAGGCGGACTTGCGGCCCTTCCACAACCGCTGCTGATCAGCCTGGTCCCGGGCAACCTGAACCTGGTAGGCCCCTGCTGTCTCCAACAAACGTTGTACGGTGTTGCACACGTGATCAATTTCTTCGTCACATCCGTCCAACTCGATTAACAGGATTGCTGCTGCGTCCAGGGGGTAACCTGCATGGGCAAACTGCTCCGCAGCCTGGACCGCCAACTTGTCCATCATCTCCATCCCCGCCGGAATTATCCCCTGACCAATAATGTTGGCTACCGCCGCAGCACCGGCTTCGACGTCGCCAAAGGCAGCCAACAACACCGCCACCGCCGGGGGCCGGGGCAACAATGTAACCGTCACCTCCGTGATGACCCCCAACATGCCTTCTGACCCGCACAGCACCGCCAGCAAATCCAGACCCGGAGCGTCATAAACTTTGCCACCCAGTTCAAGGCATTGGCCCGTGCTGGTCAGGACCCTGGCGCCGATCACGTTGTGCACCGTCAGGCCATATTTCAAACAGTGCACCCCGCCTGAATTCTCCGCCACGTTGCCGCCGATACTGCAGGCAATCTGGGATGAGGGATCCGGCGCGTAGTACAACCCGTGGGCAGACGCAGCCTCTGATATGGCCAAATTCCGCACACCGGCTTGCACACGGGCCACACAGTTGTGGGCATCCACCTCGATAATTTGATTCATTTTCGCCAGGCTCAGGACCACCCCACGGGCATGGGGGCGAGCCCCGCCGGACAATCCGGTGCCTGCCCCCCTGGGGACAATGGGAACATCATGCTCCCGGCAGATGCGCAACACCGCTGCAACCTGGGCCTCGGTTTCCGGCAGGACCACCAGCCAAGGCTGCTGACGAATGGCGGTTAGACCATCACACTCATAAGGGCGCAGGCCTGCCGCGTCGGCTATAACACCACCTTCCGGCAAGCTGGCTTGAAGTAAAGTTTGAACCTGTTTGTAGTGCGGGTCCGATGACATGCACCGCATTATGCGGTGCAAAGCCTGCGGAAGCCACCAAGCCCGCCGGGCGGGGCTTGGTTCTCAACCTTAAAAGTGATAGTTGACCGAAGCGTAGGGACCGGTCACGTCCAGCTCCGCGCTATCTACCTCGTCAAAGGATTCAAGCTCCAGTTGGACGGCACGCCAGCCGGCTTCAATACCCAGGCCGACCCGGCTTTCCCAGCCAATTTGTGTATTAAACTCCACCAGGCTGTTGCCTTCATAGGTGACACCCTGGCCTTCCGCGCCGATCCAGAATCCGCTGAAGGGCAGGTCCGCGCGTACCCTGGAATAGAGCATGGGAACGACCTCATCAAAATCCGCCGTGGCCGCTTCCGAGGCACTGACCACTTGAATGGAGCCTTCCAACAGGCTGACCGCCAAACCCATGTCAACGGAGATGACGTTGTCCAGCAACTGGTAATACATAACCGCATCGGACTGGGAAAAATCCACTTCGCTGTTAATTTGATCGCTGAGGGTAAAAACCTGACCGTTAAACTGAATGGAGCGCGACAGAACATTTTCGCCGTCCATATCGATATCAAAATATCGGGCTCTAAGATTGGGCAGGATAGGCACACCGTGCTCAACGGCAATATAGAAGACCTTATTGGTATCGTCTTGCATACCCAGATCCGCTTCAGCATCCACCTGGATACTGCTGCTGGTCAACTCACCCGATAGTTCCTGTTGCCACCCTCCGGCACCGGCATAAACACCAAATACCGTGTCTGCCTGTACAGGCAGCACAGCGCTCAAGAAAATAGCGCCTAACGCCACTGGGGTAGATTTTGCAAGGTTCATGTCACCAGACCTCTTCACTGAGTGGGCACCCGGATGGATACCAGACTTGTTTCCCTGACAAGCTCAGCAGATAGTTAGCAGACGACATCCCTGTCTTATTTTTCCAGGCTGGCACTATAGAGGGCAATTTCGACCCCAAATGTGACCCGAATCACAGGTGGTATCCTTGGCGGAAGGGTATTACGCTAGATGTGACTTAGTAGACTGCCCCACCAGTTTGTTTAAAGCGGAGTAACCATGAGTATCGATGATCGCTTTCACAACCTTGGGCTGTCGCTGCCCAAGCCCATGCAAACCGGCAACTTGCCTTTCGACCTGTACCGCATTGAGGGGCAGCTGCTTTATTTGTCCGGCCATATCCCCACCGAAAGTGACGGGCGTCTGGCAAAACCCTTGGGTAAGGTGGGGGCAGAAGTCACCCCACAAGACGCTTACGACGCCGCGCGCAAGGTGGCCCTGGGATTGTTCGCCAGCATCCATCAGGCCGTAGGGGCCCTGGACCGTGTGCAGGCCTGGTTAAAGGTATTTGGCATGGTCAACACCGCTCCGGGATTTAACGCCATTCCTCAGGTTATCAATGGCTGTTCCGACCTGATTCTGGAAGTTTTTGGGCCGGATATCGGCGCACATACCCGCTCCGCGGTGGGCATGGCAGAGTTACCGCTGGGGGTGCCGGTAGAAATCGAAGCCCAGGTAAAAATCAGGCTTTAGGGGCCTAGCAGTAGCGGTCGCCGAGTTCACCCACCACCCGGTGAAAGTCCCGGTCCACTTCAGCAATAATTTCCGCAACCGGTCGCACCGCATCAATCCGTCCGGCCACCTGGCCGGTCAGGGCAATGCTGGCCTCCATGTCGCCACCAAAATAAAGTTCCACCGCGGTACCAAACTCTTGCATGGCATTGGTTTCGATATCAAATTCCAAGGCGGTGGTTTTTTCCGTGCGCAAGGCGCGTAAGGCCGGTGAGTGTGCCCGATTCAAAAATACGGTGTCGGTTTCCCGGGCGCTGACAATGGCGTTCTTCCAATTTTGGTGCACCGGGGATTCTGCGGCGGAAACCATGCGGGTACCCATCTGAACACCTTCAGCACCCAAGGCAAATGCGGCGGCCATGGACGCACCGTCGATAAAGCCACCGGCGGCGATTATGGGAACGTCTACCCTGGAGCGGACCAGGGGCAACAGGACCATGGTGGACACGTCCCTGGGGTTTTTGAA
>JANQMF010000176.1 GCA_028280225.1 Pseudomonadales bacterium
ACCTTTTACCGGAGCGCTTCGACACCGACCGCCAGAAGTTCATGGCCAGCCTCATGGTGGCGGCCCAGGGCATCACACAGGAAGAGGCCCGCGCGGCCATTGCCGAGAGCATCAACGCCAAGCGCTTCGGCCAGCCGGAAGAGTTCGGTGACGCGTGTGCTTATCTGTGCAGTGCCCAGGCCGGCTTCATGTCGGGTCAGAATCTGCAGCTGGATGGCGGTTCTTATACGGGTCTTATCTAGGTATCTAACGTTTTATTTATGTATCGAGTGGTCAAAGGTCACAACACCAAAGGAATAAGCCATGCAACTGCCGGCGGAACAAGTCACAACTAAAGAAGTGCTCCAGTGGCAGGGACTGCACCTGCTGCACTACCACATGTCCTCGTGCTCCCAGAAGGTTCGAATTCTGCTGGGCGAACTCGGCATCAAATTCACGTCACACCACATCGACCTCCGGCGCGGCGAACAGAAAACGCCATGGTACCTGGGTATTAATCCCAACGGCGTTGTGCCGGTATTGGTGCACGACGGTGCCGTGCACATTGAAAGCAACGACATCATTCAGTATCTGAACGAGCGTTTTGCGCCACCCGAAGCATCACTCATCCCCGGCGCGCCCGAGCCCGCAGCCCAAATGCAGGTGCTGATGGATCTGGAAGACCAGCTTCACCAGGATCTGCGAACGGTCACTTTTACCTATCTGGCGCCCAGCGGCAGCATGCATAACGATGCCACCGCAGGCCAAGGCCTGGACTACATAGGCCGGTTTCACGGCGCTTTTTCACAACTGACCGGGTACTTGCAGCAGCAGCCGTTTCTTCTCGGTACACACCTCACGCTGGCGGATATTGCCTGGTTTATCAGCGTGCACCGGCTCAAGATCGCCGGCTACCCACTCAGGCAACATCCGGAATTGCACGCCTACTATCTGCGGCTGGCCGAACGTCCCGCCTTCAAAAAGCAGGTTGCCGCAGGACCAATACTGCTTAGATGCGCAGGCGCGGTGTATAGAAACCTGAATCGCTTGACTCACCGTTCTTTGGCCCGAGACTTCGAACGATGGGAGCAGATATCGTCGTGTGTATAACATCTTCCGCAATGGCGAAGGCACAACCAACCTGAAACTCTGGTACAGAGACAGGGGTCAACGATTAACGGCTGGATCTAGGAGAAAGAAAGAATGAATAAAAAGTACTCAATACCTTGCCTGCTAATCAGCATCCTTTTTATCGCTGTCGGAATGTCCGTATTCGGCATCAGACTCATACATGCGGGGCCGTATGCCATGCCTCAAGATGGAGCCCTGCTCGGCGGGCTCAGCACGATAGCGCTTGGCATTTTTTTTCTGTGGAAAGGAAAACTGAAACCTTGGGGTTGGGTAACACTGGCAGCAAGCCCGGTTGTTTTGTTTCCCGCGCTCTACTCTATTATGGGTGAGTCCGAAGAAGTCATCTCGCTATACGCCAAAGGCCCACAAAATACAGTTGTCGATCTCAGGCTGTGGATTGTAGACAGGGATGACGGCCCATGGGTTGGCATGGCCCGCAACAAAGCGCTCACCCACAACTTACACGGCCAGCAACTTGCCATGCTGCGCGCCGGAAAAAAGGTTTGCGTGGTACCCGTTTTACACGAAGATCGTGCGACAGCCAGGGCAATACACTCGATGAAAGTTGATAAGTACAAAGTTGCGCAACTGGCCGGCGCCATAGGACTGTATCCGTTGCAGGCGACTGACAACACCGTTGTGCTTCGTCTTGATTCTTGTCCGGAATCTTAGCCCCACACGTTTGCTTCTCCAACTTTAACTGGGTCGAGTTCGTACAAACTTCACTTAACAAACTGTTCCACCCGGTCGATCACCGTACTTGAATCACTCTCCAACGCCAACATCCAATGATTGTTGCCGGCCAGCACCTCAAGTTGAGCGTTGGGTATGGTAGCCGCAATTCGTTGACCCGCTTGCAGGGGCACACACAAATCTCCCTCCCTGTGAAAAACCAGGGTCGGCGTTTGTACCTGGGCAGCGCAGGCACGAACATCCCGCTCCGCGCAAAACCTCAAATACTCAACAGCGGTTTGACCATCACACGATGCGCGTTGCATTTCGTTGAAGTAGTGATTCTGCGCGCGATCACCATCCGGCAAAAACAAACTGGTGAACAGCTGACGGCAGGCAGGTTCTTCCGCACCCCACCCCTGTTTAAATAGGGGTTCTAACGTTGCCCACCGTTCCAGATAGACCGGGGTCATATCCTGTACCGACATAAACGCACCATACAAGATCAGGTGGGATACCCGCTCCGGGTGTTTGGCTGCGTACTCAATGGCGGTCATGCCACCCTCAGACAAACCAAACAATATTGCCCGCTCTGTTTCGCTGGCATCCATGACGGCTTCCAAGTCCTCTAACGGCGAACCATCGCGCAGTTTCGACGTTTTATGACTTAAACCGATGCCCCGTCCGTCGTAACGATAAACAGGATGCTTGCGACCCAGGCGTGCCCACAGCGCGCGCCCCTGAGAGAAGGCCCATTCAGCCTCCAGGTGCGTAAACCAGCCAAGGCTGCGCACAATCGGCGTGCCTGTTGTGGCGCCGCTTCTTGCATACGCAAGCGCGGCGCCGTCGGGTGCGCGGCAGTAACGAACGTGCTGCCGCGGTTCTGTGCTGGGCAAAGTCGCAATACGATCCGCAAACGAACTTTTTGACGAGTGGGCACCCGACAGGGACGAACGGACCAGCGTAAAGCAACAGGTGACCATAAACCCGGCGATGGCCAGACACGCTGCCGTGGCTGACAGGACAGTCTCATGACGCGTCAGCAACGCCAGCAGTTCGTCCATTGGGTTCACGCGATGTCCCCTTGTGGTTTTACCGTTTGATGCGATTGCCCGGGCAAGGGTACCAGCATGGGGACTTGCGCCCGGTAGCGTTGATAGTCTTCGCCAAACGCATCAATCAGGTCACGCTCTTCATATTGCACCGCAATCAAAATGTAGGCTGTCATTCCCAAAGCAAATATCAGGTGGCCCAAGGTCATTACCGGGGTCACCCAGAAAGCGATCAACCATCCCAGATACAGTGGGTGCCTGACAAACTTGTATAGATATCGCACCTGAAACGGTGCTGGCGTTTGACGTCGCTGCAACAGCTTCAGCGTGACCTGCTTCAGGCCAAACAAGTCGAAGTGATCGATAAGAAAGGTGGCGATCAGCACCAGCACAAAACCCAACGCCATACCTGCATAGCCAATACTGGTGGTGATGGCATCCGAGCTGCCCCAGACCACACCCGGCAGCGGCTGCCAGGCGGCATACATCAGTATCAGCACCAGGCTGCTGAACAGTACGTAGGTGCTGCGCTCCGCGCTGGCCGGCACAATTTGTGTCCAGCGTTTTTTGAAACCCGGCCGCGCCATCACACTGTGTTGTAAGCCAAACAACAAAAGCAGACCCAAGTTGATGAAAATGGCGCCCATCCCCCCTATCGAGGTACCCACATCAATACTGCGTGGAACAGCAAAGTTGGCGACAAATCCGATCAGGTACAGGAACGAGAAGAAGAACACGGCGTAACAGACAATGCCGTAAGTAAAGATGCCAATTCGATTCAGCATGACACTCAGCCCTTTGTAGTTGATGCGAATGTCATTGTGCTGGGACGCAGTTCGGCAAGCTTGGCGGGAACCAAGGGATTTTGTGGGGATTTGTTGATTTCCAGGCGCTTGTCTGGGACCTGGGTCCTAATGTGTCGTCAGTAGCCCATATCCTTTGCCAACAGGATGGCATTAACACGGGATTCCGCCTGAAGTTTGCGCAGTATCTGGGTGATGTGGTTGCGCACCGTTTTTTCGCTGATGGCAAGCTGATCTGCAATCTGGCCGTTAGTCGCACCCTGTGCCATCACCCGCAGGACCTCGTCTTCCCGATCACTCAAATTGTCAAAGCGCTTGGGGTCAGGCGGCGCCAATGCTTCGGTATGGCCGGCACTATCGGTCAACCACTGCGTTGCCTTACTAATCGTCCGGCCCAGGCTTTCCTCATTGTGTGCCCGAACGTTCAGCCGCCGGCGCACGCGCCGATAGGCAATCACGGTCTGCAAGGTGCGACTGGGGATGGGTGCCTGCTTGACGGCAGACAACCACGCAGCGGCCAGGTGTTCGTTACCTTGAGCGTGCACAATGGCGGCCAGGCCAATCAACAACTCCGGCCAAGGGCTAACCCCGGCTCGGGTCATTTGTTCATGGATAGACCGGCAGAGCTGCAACGCAGTACTTACCTGACCGGCTTCAGCCAGCACAACCGCCATCGCCAGGTCCGTGGCCCAGTGGTCCACGCCAAAATCACGAACCCGTTGGATGAGCAAATTAAGCTCATCCATATTTGACGAATCGGCTATCGCTAACAATACAGTCGACGCCGCGTAATAGGGATAGGTTGGGTCCGGGTCATGTTTACCACGCTCGACAATCGCTTGGGCTAATTCACTCGCCGCATCAAATTTCGAGGACGCTGCCATCAGCCCGGCCCGATATGACAATGCCAAGTCTGCGTACAACGGATTGTTTACGCTTTGTGCAAGCTCAATCGCTTCATCAAACAACGCATCGCCCTGTTCCAGGCTGGCAAGTGACTGGGTCCAGGCCGCCATGGTTATGGCTAAGCTTTTCACATCGTCATCTTTGCACCGGCGTGCAATCTCCAGGGCAGCAGACCCGTGGTGATACGCGTCACCGGGTACTTTAGCGGAAATAATAGCGGCGATATGCAGACGTGCGAGGATCACCGGATCCTGTACCAGCGTAAGATACTCGTGGATCTGCTGCAGCGCTATCGACGCACGGGCGCCCGGATCAAAGTGCATGGCCAACGCTGTACCGGCACATACTTCGGCCGCCAATTCAGGTTGGTCGATGGATAGGAAATAGCGTTGCGCCTGCTGTATATCGTCATAGTGCGCTTCACACCAATGGGTAGTATCGCGACTGAACAGGTTTTGCCCAACATCGATGCGATTTAAAGCCCAGTCTGCATGCGCTTGTGCCCCCAATTGTCTTTGCGATGCCGAAGTGCTCTGCGCGCAAAACAGTTTAACGGTTTCCAGCAACCGCCAGGATTGTCCATCGGTACGGCATATCAGTGAACAATCCGCCAACCGGGCAAAGGACAGCGCAAACCCGGTGTCCTGAAATACCGCTTCTGCGTCCGTTGCTTTGAAATCAGCCGGAAAGGCCAGCAGGTAAGCAAGCAACTCCCGATCCGTATCACCCAACGTCTGCCACATACTTTCCAGAACCGCACCCAGGTTGCCGCGTTCCGGGGAAGGCGTGTTGTCTGTTCCGACAAAGGTGAGGCGGGCATCCAGCTTCTGTTGCAGCTCTTCCAAGTTAAATACTCTCAGTTGGGCCGCCGCGAGTTGGATGGCAAGGGGCAGTCCGTCAAGAGAGCGACACAGCTCGCTTACGTGGAGAAACACATCCTCTGTCAACACAATACCATGCCGTTGGGCTTCGCGGATAAACAGCGCTTCGGCAGGCCCCAGGTTTGCCGAATCAACGCCTGTGGTCAGTGGCTGCAATACCACGCGCTGTTCATCAGGCAGTGACAATGGAATACGACTGGTGGTCAGGAATTTTGGCTGGCGGGTGGTTTCCAACAATTGATTCAAGAGGTGAGCAACGTCCTCCACAATGTGTTCGCAGTTGTCCAAAATCAACAACAGTTGCCGATCAGTGAGATAGCGGGCCAATGCAGTAATCCCTTCATCCAGCCGTATCGCCAGATTCAGGGTGTGTGCAATACAAGTGAATAAAGAATCGCTATCGCTGGCAGCCACCAGATCAATCCACCAGACCCCATCCGAAAACTCGGTCAGCGTGTCGTGACCCACGGCTTTGACTAAACGGGTTTTCCCCACCCCACCCAGCCCAAGCACCGATACCCAGCGTTGGTTGCCCAGCCGTGCCAGCAACTCTGATTTTTCAGTGTCGCGTCCCAGGAGAGGCGTCCGCTCAGCACCGAGATTGGTCACGCCCGCCGGTTCACCGGGTGGGGTAATCGGCAGCACCTCGGCGATGAAGCGGAAACCCCGGCCGCGTACGGTTTCAACGTACTTACGCTCCCGGCCTGTGTCGCCCAACACCCGACGTACCGCTTTGATTTGCGTAGACAGCGCAGAGTCAGAGACATACCGGTGTCCCCAGACTTGTTCCAACAACTGATCCCTGGTCACAAGTTGGTTAGGATGGGCCAGCAACAAGTTTAAGATGGCGAAGCTCTGGGGTTCAATCGCAACACGGTGACCCAGATGAAGCAGCGTATGTTCAGCGGGGTTGAACTCGAAATCTGCAAACTGGACAGTCACATCGAGAAAGTTCTCTTTGGTTTGACTGGTCATCCCTTGGTGTCCGGGTCCACTATTGTTAGGCTCAATACACTTGCATTATCTCTCTTTGAAGGGAGTTTTTCAGCAGGCGCCTGTCCTTGCAGCCGTCATGCAAGCTCGGCGTAAACCAAGGTTAGCCAGCCAGGGTGCAGGTCAAAACAGTATCGGCACCTAGCTTGGCTTGATATCGGATACAAAGATAGATTGGAACAATGAACAATAACGAACGTAAAGACTATTTCGTAGGTGCAATCACGCATACCGGGTTTACAGTTGCTTGCGCTGTTTTTCTCTTAATCGAATTCTGGATACTCACCTGGGGTCCAATAATAGTCGTTTTGTTGAACACAACAGCACTCTTGCTTTACCTGCTACCCGGTGTTTCATTCGCCAACTGGTTTCTTGGCGTACACAACAACGAAGTATCCATCTCTTACGCCTTTCTGAGCTTGGTATGGAATTTTCTCGGCCTTGCGATGCTGCTGGCAGCACTATTTAGCTTTGGAGACATCGTAGATGGTGACCGGAATGTCGTGGACGGGGCCTGGAATCAACTATATTTGGCGGTCATTACCATCACCACGCTTGGATATGGAAACTTGGTTCCCTCGGGGATATGGGCGGAAGCTGTCGCAATGTTCGGTGCAGTAGTCGGATACATAGGCTTCGCGCTGATCGCTGGAATTTTTTCATCAGTCTTCTATTCGAAAATTGTTGAAAACAATAGCCGGGGTACCAGTCAGTAATGTCCCCTCTAAAACTCCAACCCGTCGAGAAAACCCACCACCGCCTGCGCAATCGCCTGCGGCTGTTCCGGCAACAGCGCGTGACCCGCATCCTGGATCATGACCACCTCCACCCGGGCGCCAAATTCCTCTTTAAGCAGATCAGCGGTATCTTCTTTTGGCGCAATCACATCATCGGACGCCTGGACGACAAGCATGGGCGCGTGTCCGCCACCGTGCCACCATTGTGCACTTGGGGTGGTTGAGGTGGCCTTAATCTGCAGTTGCGCGGTGTCGCCGTGCCACCCCACCCGCCAATGGTCCGGCACGTCATTACCGTCCGCAAAAAAGGCGTAACTCACATCTGCCAATCTTTGGCTGGCGGTTCTTTGTGGATTAAAACAGTTTTGCAAAGCGGTGCGGGCTTTGTCTTCAATAGGACGTTTGCCTCCCGCCGCCACCAGAACAAGGCCTCGCGCAATCTCCGGATATTTTGCGGCGGTGGCCCGGGCCAGGCGGTTGCCAAAAGCGTGGCCCAGGAAAACACTTGCCGCCTCACCGGTATCCTTAGCATCCTGGTCAACAACCGCTTTTACATCATCAGCCAGGTCAAACAGGCCGTATTCCCCTTGAGGGATGGTGGAATCACCGATACCCGGCGCTTCAACAGCAACCGCCCGGTACCCGGCCTGGGCCAATGTCTGTGCAAGCTCGTTAAAATCGCTGGCCTCCCGGCCCAGGCTGGCGGTCAAGACCACCCGTGGGCCATCACCCAGAACATGGTAAGCGATGGTATGCGAGCCACGAACTGTCTGCCTTGGCTCGCCAAAGGCCTCCCGCGCGGTTTTATCCGGGTGTGGGCTAAACATGGTCAAGGTAATCCCTGCAAGCACGGCAACAGTAAAAAGTATGCCGCTGATTAGTTTTGTGTTTTTCGACATATGGTGTGTCCAGGCCTTGGCAAATCAGTTGGACAAGGTCCTCCACATTAGGCGTCTCGATAAACTCCCCTCCCGCAGTGTACCGTACCCTGCCAAAGTATAAATACACCACGCAAACCTCTATGCTGTGCGCGGTTGAACGGATCAGAACTTAACGGAGGGAGGTTCGAGCACCAATGCCTACTACAGCCACCCAAGAACAGCGTATTCGCAACGCCTGGGCAGGTAGAATTTCCGGCTGCATGCTGGGTAAACCGGTAGAACTGTTATCCATGCTTGAAGGATATGCGGTGTTGACCAACTATCTGACCATCACCAACGCCTTGCCGCTGCGCGACTATGTGCCCCTGGACGCCTCGGTGGAACGGGTGAATGATTTCCGGTCCTGCTGCCGGGGCTTGATGACCCGGTCAGAACCGGATGATGATATTCACTATTCGGTACTGGCACTGACGTTATTGGAACAGCACGGCCGGCAGTTAACCACCGAAGATGTGGCCCGCGTCTGGCTTAATAATTTACCCGCTGCTGCAACGTTTACCGCAGAACGGGAAGCTTACCGGACCCTGCTGAACAAAGGCCACGACTGGTTCAGTTTTGGGCACGCCCCGGGCTTCGACCTGGCAGAATGTGCTGACAACGCTTACAACAACTGGATTGGTGCGCAGATCCGGGCGGATGTTTACGGCTGGGTCTGTCCGGGAGATCCCAAACTGGCTGCCGAGTTGGTCACCCGGGATGCACAACTTTCCCACCGGGAAGATGGTATCTTTGGCGCCGTTATGGTGGCCGCCACCGGTGCCGCCATTCCCACTGCCTCAACCTTGCGGGACGCGGTGGAAACCGGCCTGCGTTTTATCCCCAAAGACTCCGCTGCCGCCGCCGCTGTGGCGCTCGGTATTGCCCAAGCGGGCAATCCTCAGGGTTATGAACAAATCCACAAAACCTATACCGACCTGTCCCCCGTCCACACGGTAAATAACCTGGCACTGGTCATATGGTCCTTGCTCACCTGGCCGGATGACTTCAGCGCCGCCATCGGCGAGGTGGTTTGCGCAGGCTGGGACACCAACTGTAATGGCGCAACCGTGGGCGGGTTGTGGGGATTACAGGGCAAACCCATCCCCGTAGAGTGGACAGCACCCTGGCAAGGCCGGGTGGGTCTCAATCTGGCGGGCTTGTCCGAGGTGACCCTTGAGGACCTGATCAGCCGCACCCTGCGGGTGATCGATACGCTGTAGACAGCGCCAACCATGAAAGTGATTAACTTTGGCTCGTTGAACATCGATCACGTTTATCACGTGCCCCGTTTTGCCAAACCCGGGGAAACCCTGGCCGGCCTGGACTATGCCTGCTTCGTTGGCGGCAAGGGTCTAAATCAGTCACTGGCCCTGGCTCGAGCCGGGGCCCAGGTGATCCATGCGGGGTGTATCGGGCACGATGGCGAAGTGCTGAAACAGACGTTAAGGCAAAGTGGTGTTGACGTCTCGCAGATTGTCAGCAAAGACGTGGCCAGCGGTCACGCCATTATTCAGGTGAATCCGGAGGGTGAAAATTGCATTTTGCTGTACGGCGGTGCCAATCAGCATGTTGATGTCAACATCATCCAATCCACTCTGGACCGGGCGGAGCAAGGTGACATTTTAGTCCTGCAGAATGAAATTAATGCCGTTGATGAAATTATTCGCCGGGCGGCGGACCAAGGCCTGACCATCGTATTTAATCCAGCCCCCATGTCGTCGGAAGTTTTGCGTTATCCCCTGGATCGGGTGGACTATCTTATTGTGAACGAAACGGAAGCACAGCAGTTCACCCATCAGACCCACCGTCGGGCCCTTGAGGATGCGCTGTTGCAACAATTTCCCACACAGCGGCTGGTGCTCACCAGGGGCGCACAAGGCGCGATCTATCTGGACACACAACAACACATCAAAGTAGCAGCGGTTAAAACCGTAGCCGTGGATACCACCGCGGCCGGAGATACCTTTATCGGTTACTTTGTTGCCGCCCTGTGTGCGGGAGACACTATCCGTCAGGGTTTGCAGATCGCCTGCAAAGCCGCTTCAATTTGTGTACAGCAAGCGGGCGCGGCCAACTCCATTCCTTACCGCAAAGATGTTGAGGATCATCCTAAAAGTACGTAACAATCCCCCACACAGATGCCACCGCAATACTCAAGGCGGTAATCCCGGCCCCCAGGCCGCGCACTGGATTTGATATATTGTCGTTAAACCCTATCCAATGCAGCGTGCGTCCTAGGATCAACGCGGCCCCCAGTCCATGTATGGCATAGTTGCTCACACCCTGCATTTCCAACAAAGCAAACAACACCAATGCCAAAGGCACGTTTTCTACAAAATTAAGATGCCGGCGCATCCTTAAGGTAAGTTCCGGGTCACCGCCGTCACCGATGGAGATACCGTTTTTTGCCCGATAAGCCCCTGCCGCAGCGCCAAGACCAATGGCCATCAACCCTGAAATGCCCGCGTACAATATGGTTATGTCCGGAAGTTGCATACATCCTCCTGTCTGGTTCGCAAAATTGTTGTACCCGTCTGTTAGACGTTTGGCAAACTCAAGAACGGACACAATCACCGTTGGCTATCCTCCCAGCCAGCCACTACCATTGCGGCTGGGAACAAATGCGGGCTGTTGCCCCCGGCAATAATGGGTGGATCACACATGCACTGGGCACTGAAACTACTACTGGGTTTGATTATCGTGGCGGCGCTGCTGGCCGGGGGACTGACCTGGTATGTGACAACTTCCGAACAACGGGAACCCTCGCGTCAGGCTTATTCGGAAATCTGCGCCCAATGCCATGGCGCCAGCCTTGAGGGAACCCCTCAAGCGCCTTCCCTGGCACTTGCCGACTTACGCTACGGTGACAGTACAGATGCGTTGATCACAAGTATTCGCACGCGGCACGAAAGCACGGATGTAAACAATTGGCAGACCCGGTATTCTCCCTCCATGATTAAGGCTTTGGCACTGTACGTCAGCGAGCAACGCCAACAAATTCCCACCATCTCCGCGTCTCATATATTTACCCTGCCACAGGGGACCATAAACAGCCGGCATCACGCCTTTAAGGTTGAACACGTTGCCGAGCTGAGCCGCGGCCCCTACGCCATGGCGCCCCTTCCGGACGGACGCATTCTGGTCTCTGAAAAGGTGCGCGGATTGTCCATAGTCGATACAAACGGCCAACAGGGCCCCTTGCTGGAAGGTACCCCCAGGGTCTGGGAGGAAATTGTGCAGGTGCGGGGCAGCTATGTGGGTCTGGGCATGATGTTGGACGTTCAACTGCATCCTGACTACGAGACCAACGGTTGGATCTACCTGTCCCATAGTGACCGCTGCCAACTGAGCTGCGGGTCCGCCTGGCCGGTGTCCATGGTGCGGGTTATCCGCGGCCGCATTAACCGGAATCAATGGACAGACACCGAGGAAATCTGGTCTGTGCACAAGGACAATTACACCGTAGTGCCGGACGGTGTGGCCGCCGGACGTCTGGCCCTGGACGGACGGGGTTATCTGTATGTCACCGTTGGCGGTAAAAGTACCTACGACAACCTGCACGTCCTGGATACCCCCTATGGAAAAATTCACCGGGTTGCCGAAGACGGGACCATTCCCGAGGACAATCCCTTTTGGCAACCGGCGGCCGAAAGAACGGTGGCATCGACCCGGCATACCGTATTCAGTTATGGACACCGCACTACCCAGGGTCTGGACGCCCACCCCAAAACCGGTGAAATATGGAGCACCGAGATGGGGCCAAGGGGGGGTGACGAGATCAACCGGATCGCCGCCGGAGGAAACTACGGCTGGCCTTTGTATACCAACGGCCTGGACTATAGCGCCGAGCCCATCACCATTGGCCAGGAGCTGGGTTTAGACTTTGCCTTCGAGGAGACTATTGCTCCGGTGGTTGATTTTACCCCGGCACCGTCGTTGTCCAATTTCACCTTCCACCAGGGTGACCAATTCCCCAACTGGCGGGACGATCTGCTGGTGGGCAGCCTGCGCGCTCAAACCCTTTACCGCATTCGCCTTAATGACGGGTTGCTTGAAGAACAGGAAAAACTCCTGACCGGGCTGGGCAGAATACGGGACGTGGAGATGGGTTTTGACGGTTTGGTCTATATCCTTCTGGAGCACGGCAAGTCCGGCTCGCTGATCCGGCTGGTGCCGCTTAGCTCCGATGTAACGGAGTAATTCAGGCCGGCTTTGGCATCCCCAGCGCATTGTGGCCCTCGCACTCCAGGCAGAGGCCCCATTATTTGCGTATTGGTGTAGAAATTGCCCTGGCTGGGGTGTCGACTCCAATACCCAAGGCACAAAAGGAGATAACCATGAAAGTCATGATGTTGATGATGGCGGATGCAGAGCAACACGGCGATTTAGCGCCCAAGGAAGTGGTGCAGGAAATTGGCGGTTTTGCCATGAAGCTGGCCGCGGAAGGTAAACTGGCCGGCGGCCAGCAACTGCGCGGTGTCGAGGAGGGCTTTCGGGTTGAAGCAGACGGCACTGTCGGCCGGGTTGTGGATGGTCCTTATGCCGAAACCAAGGAACTGGTGGGCGGTTTTTTTGAACTAGAAGTAGATTCTTTGCAGGAGGCGCAAGCGCTGGCAAAAAGCTGCCCCCATTTGCGTATTGGACCCATTATTGTAATGCCTGTGGTTAACCGCGGCTAATTAGATATGTTGACTGCCCACAACGGGCGGGCACCGCGGCGCAGACAGATGGAATAATCAGTTATGCTCGACCCGGTGTTGGCAACACGTATTGTGCGCAGCGAATGGAGCCGCATGGTCAGCGTGGCCATGCGTATTCTGGGTGATCTGGATCTGGCGCAGGATGCAGCCCAGGAGGCGTTGTTGGCGGCCACGGAGAAATGGCCAACCACCGGAGTACCAAAAAATCCGGCCGCATGGCTGACCACCGTTGTGCGCAACAAGGCACTGAACACCCGGCGTGACCGCACCCGGGCGGCAGAAGACAATTTGCAAGACTATCCGCATTTGGCAGCAAGCTCGGCCAATGCCAGCGACGACCGTCTGACGCTGCTGTTGTTGTGCTGCCACCCCCAACTAAGCCGCGAGGTATCTGTGGCCGTGACCCTGCGCCTGGCGGGGGGATTGTCGACACGAGAGATTGCCCGGGGATTGGTCATTGCAGAGAAAACCGCGGGACAACGTATTTTTAGAGGCAAGCGGATTTTGCGCACTGTGCAACATCCCTTTGAGCCGCCCTCCCCCGCTGAGGTGGAGGCACGTATCACCACGGTATTGGAAGTGGTGTACCTCATCTTTAACGAAGCTTATTACAGCCACTCTGCTGAACCCATCCGGGGAGAACTGCTGTGGGAGGCTGCCATGCTGGCGGATCAGTTGACTCAGTTGTCCCCCAGCCGTCCAGAGGTGTGGGGTCTTGCCGCATTGATTCAATACAAATGTGCCCGTACCGCCAGCCGTTTTAATGCGGACGGCGACATGATCCCGCTGGATGAACAGGACCGGCAACTGTGGAGCCGTGAGCATATTCAAACCGCGGAGGGTTATCGCGCGGCAGCCATGGGGGCGGCCAAAAGCACCCAGGCGGTGGGTCCCTATGTTTTACAGGCCGAGATTGAAGCCCACCACGCCCGCGCCGAAACTTTTGCCCACACCTGTTGGGAAGAGATTGATCATCTCTACGGCATTTTGGCTGAGGTGACACAAAATCCAATTGTGCAACTGAATTGGGTGGTGGCCCGCAGTTATGCCCGGTCGCCCGAAGAGGCCATGACACTGCTGAACGAGCTGGATCTGGCACATACTTTGAGCCGCTATCCTCTAACCCAAGCCACCCAGGCAGATTTGCTGCGCAGAAATGGAGACTGGCATGCAGCGGGTGTGTTATACCGCCGGCTGGCGGCCACCACTACGTCGGCAACGGAACAGAGGTTTTATCGCCGGCGCTTAAGCGAGTGTATGGCTGCGGGCATGTAGAGGCGCCTATCTGGGTTTTGGCATGGTCCTCACCATCACATTGTTCGATTAAAATGATCGCTCAAAGCGCCCATGTCCACCCAGGTCGACAGTTGTTCGGGCGTTAAATCAAAACCTGAGGTGCAGACCCATGCCGCTACATCCAGATCGATTGTTTCCAGCCGAACCCGGCGCACGGGCCGTGGCAAGAGCACTGTATAACAGTATTAAACAACTGCCTGTTATCAGCCCGCACGGACACACGGATCCCGCATGGTTTGCCCACAACCTGCCTTTTGCCAATCCCGCGGCACTGCTTATCACCCCGGATCACTATGTTTATCGCATGCTGTACAGTCAGGGTATATCCCCGGCACAGTTGGGGCTGGATGCCGTCGCCGAAGATAACCAGCGGGGTAACGCCAATCCCCCTGCCCCAGAACAGGTTTGGCAGCTGTTTGCCGACCACTACCATCTATTTCAGGGCACCCCCACGCGCCTGTGGATGGATCATGTATTCAGCGAAGTTTTTGGCATGAACGAAGTCTTGCAAAGCAGCAACGCAACAACCTTTTACACCACTATTCAAGACCAGCTGCAACGTCCGGCCTTTCTTCCCCGGGCTTTGTTTCAGCAATTTAACATCGAAGTGCTTGCCACCACCGAGTCTCCTCTGGACCCCCTGGCGCATCATGGGGCGTTGATGTCCATCGACTGGCCGGGCCGGGTAATCACCACGTTTCGTCCGGACCCGGTCGTTGACCCTGAGTTTGCAGGGTTTGCCAACAACCTGCACACCCTGGGGGAGTTAACCGGACAGGATACAGCCACTTATGGCGGTTATTTGGAAGCTTTGCGCCGGCGCCGGCATTTTTTCCGTCAGCACGGTGCCACCGCAACGGACCATGGACATCCCACCGCGGCAACCGCCAATCTATCCCCAACCCAGGCGGCAGTCCTGTTTGCCAAAGTAGCTCAAGGCACCGCCTCAGCGGAAGACGCGGAACTATTCCGCGCCCAGATGTTAACCGAGATGGCACAAATGAGTGTGGACGATGGCATGGTTATGCAAATACATCCCGGGTCTTTCCGCAACCACAATCGCTGGCTGTATATCCACTATGGCCGGGACCGCGGTGCCGATATTCCCACACCCACGGACTATGTTCGTGCGCTGAAGCCCATGTTAGACCGCTTTGGCAACAACACAGACCTGCAAATCATCTTGTTTACCCTGGACGAAACCGCTTACAGCCGCGAGCTGGCACCCCTCGCGGGCCACTACCCCTGCTTAAGGCTGGGACCCGCCTGGTGGTTTCACGATTCCCCGGAAGGTATGTTGCGCTACCGCCAGCAAGTTACGGAAACCGCCGGCTTTTACAATACGGTAGGGTTTAACGATGACACCCGGGCGTTTTTATCCATTCCCGCCCGCCACGACGTTTGCCGGCGGGTGGATTGCGCGTATCTGGCCGGACTTGTGTCCCAGCACCGGTTGAGCGAAGCGGAGGCTTACGACATTGCCCACCTGTTAGCTTATGATCTGGCAAAAAAGGCTTATCGGCTGTAGTTATGACTATGCTGACTGAACAGAACTTGCCGGACCTGGAAGTTGCTCAACCCGCCTACCCCCGGGGTAAGCTGAAGTGCGGTATTGTGCACCTGGGGGTAGGTGGATTTCATCGCGCCCACCAGGCGGTGTATACCGACGACGTATTAGCCACCGGAGACCTGAATTGGGGGATTGTCGGCGGCAGCCTGCGCAGCAGCTCAGTGCGAACACTTCTTAAGCCCCAGGATTATCTGTACACCGTGCAGAAGTGTGCCGGACACACAAACAGTGTCAGAGTCATCGGCTGCCTGCTGGAGGTGTTGGCGGTACCGGACATCCGACAACTCACGCAGTTAATCAACACCATTGCACACGGCAACACCCGCGCCGTCACGCTGACCATTACCGAAAAGGGATATTGTCTGGATAACAATGGGGCACTGGATGTGGCCCACGTTGATGTGATGCATGATCTGCAAACACCCGCGACGCCACGTAGCGCTATTGGCCTAATCTGCCGGGGGTTGGCTAAACGCAAAGTTGCCGGGGCCGGGCCCATCAGTGTCATCAGTTGTGACAATTTATCCGGCAACGGTCGAGCGACAGCCCAGGCTGTTGCCACCATGAGCCATCTGTTGGATCCGGATCTTGCCGCTTGGGTAAAGGACAACGTCAGTTTTCCAAATACCATGGTCGACAGAATTGTGCCGGTAACCCAGGCTGAAGACGTACGCCGTTTTGAAACCCGGCACGGCTACCGCGATCAGGCAGTGATTCGGTGTGAGCCATTTTGTCAATGGGTGATCGAGGACCACTTTATCGGCGCCAGACCGCCCTGGGATTTAGCCGGTGCAACGTTCGCAAATCAGGTGGCGCCTTACGAACAGGCAAAACTGAGGCTACTGAATGCTACCCATTCCGCCATGGCGTATCTGGGCCTGCTGGCGGGCTTTGATTTTGTGCACGAGACCCAGGCGAATACCACTCTCGCCGCCTTTGCCCGGGTACTGATGGATGTTGATATCACCCCTGAGGTGAACTGCCCATCCGAATTGGATCTTGAGCAGTACAAGGCGGATGTATTGCAACGTTTTGCCAACACTGCCATTGCCTATCGCACAAGCCAGGTGGCTGCGGACGGATCTCAAAAGTTGCCGCAGCGGCTGTTTCCGATGATCGAGGAAAAGCTGAATAAACAAACTTCCATTACCCGGCTATGTTTGGTGGTGGCCGCCTGGATTCGTTGCCTGCAGGGCCGGGCTGATGATCAAGGCAAAATCTCCATCGACGACCCAAGGGCAGCCTCCATAGCAGGCTTGGCGGCCGCACATACAAACCCCAAAACACTGATCAACGCCATTGCCCGGGATACCGGCTGTTTCGGCAAGCTGAGCCATAGTGAACGTTTCATTGCTGAGCTTAGTGAACAGTTCACGCTGTTGGCCGACCAGGGCAGCCTGGGCGCTGTGGCTAAGAGCACCTCCAGGGTCTAGTCACACTCAAGGCAGATGTCTACCCGATAACAGCGCCGGCGATATCAGAACTCCGGCACCCCCCGCATTTGCGACTATCCTGAATCCGCCACACACTTTGCTGGGCTTACAGTTTAATCAGCGATATACGTTCTCATCGGTCAAGCGGGAACCTAACTTTGAGGGTTCGACCCACAAATTCGTGGGAGATGTCCCCAATCTCCTGCGAGCACCGTTAGGTGTGTGGCGGTTTGAAGGTGTGAATCCGGCATCCTGAATCCGCCATACACTTTGTGAGGCTTACACTTTGTGAGGCTTGCAGCCTCATGCGCAACATACGCTCGCCACGGTGAGGCGATCACCCAACTTTGAGGGTTTGAGCGGCGTGCTTGTGGGAGATGCGCCCAACCTCCTGCGAGGGCCGTTGGGTGTGTGGCGGTTTGAAGGATCAGTCGGTGATGACTGCGAGGGCATTTTGGGCAATACGCTTAAGCTGGGTTTTGTTTTGCGCAACCCGGCTGATGACGCACATGCCCTGAAAACTTGCCAGCAATTGCAAAGCGATTTCGTGAGCGTCTTTTTGCCCGGACAACAAACCTTTCTGCTGAGCTTCTTCGATCCGGCGCCGAATCCCCCTTTCTATTTGCTTAAGGCCCAACCAGACCGCCCGGTTGATTTCCGCATCCGCCTTACCCATCTCAGTCGCGGTATTGGTCAGCAGACAGCCGGTTTTTCCAGCTCTGGGTACTTCTTCAATTGCTGAGTAGAAAAATTGCTCAATGGCGGCCAGGGGGTCTTCAGGCGACTCGAGGTGGCGTGTCACCCGTTGTTGAATAACACACTTGCGGTAATGTTGCAGCGTGTCTACGAACAATTCTTTTTTGCTGGAAAATGCGTGGTAGAAACTGCCCGGTTTTAGCCCGGTCACCTCCAAAATCTGTGCCAGGCCTGTTGCCGTATAACCTTGTAACCAAAACAGGTGCATGGCTTTTTCGACAACTTCAGTTTTGTCAAAACCTTGGGGTCTGGGCACTCTACTTCGTTCACTTCCAGTCGGACAGGTCAAGTTGAACCGGCATGCAGGCAATTCTTGACTTCACGCCATTTCAGCAATATAAATGAGCAATCGCTCAAAAACAAGTTTCAGTACCACATTTCAGTCCCGCTTACTAAATCAAGGTAGCCAACATGTCACACTCCTCAGAAGTCTCCCGGTATACAAAAAAATATGCATCCATCCGCGGTAAACAAATGGCCTATATAGAAGAAGGTGAGGGTGACCCCATCGTCTTCTTACACGGTAATCCTACTTCTTCGTTCCTGTGGCGGAATATCATGCCCAGCATGGAGGGCAGGGGGCGCCTTATCGCCCCTGACCTGATCGGCATGGGGGATTCCGAGAAGCTCGACAACAGCGGGCCTGACCGCTATACCTATCTGGAGCACCGGGACTACTTATACGATTTGTTAGATCATCTCGACGTAACCACAAACGTAACTCTGGTCATTCATGACTGGGGCTCGGCCCTGGGCTTCAACTGGGCCCACAAAAACCCACAGGCGGTTAAGGGTATTGCATTTATGGAAGCCATTGTCGCCCCCATCCCCGCGTGGACGGACTTCCCGGAAAATGTTCGTGAAACCTTTCAAGCCTTCCGTTCACCAGCGGGTGAACAGATGGTCCTGCAAGACAATATATTTGTTGAGGGCGTACTTCCCGGCGCCATTCTCCGCGATCTTACCGAACAGGAAATGGCTGAATATCGCCGCCCCTTCAGTAGTCCCGGTGAAGATCGCCGGCCCACACTCACCTGGCCCCGGCAAATTCCAATTGCGGGAGAACCGGCGGAAGTTGTCGACGTGGTCGGCCAATACAGTCAGTGGCTTACCCAATCAGAGATACCAAAATTATTTGTTAACGCTGAACCCGGCGCCTTGATTGCCGGACCGGTGCGAGACTTTGTCCGTTCCTGGCCCCAACTCACCGAGGTTACCGTTGCGGGTTCCCATTTTATTCAGGAAGACAGTCCGGAAGAAATTGGCGCAGCGCTGGCAACATGGCACGCAGACATTTGACTCGACCCTGCTGAGCCTGCTGATAGTAGCGCGACCCACTGACACAACGGTGTCAGGAAGGCCAACGTACACTACCAGCAAACAAACTTGCGGGTGCGTGATGCAATTCGAAAAAGACCTGGCCTCTCCCCATGCCGAACTTTTCCTTAAGGTGCGTGCAACCTTGCTGGGCCTGGAGGGAGTGACCGAAACGAAGAAACCCAGAATCACCACCTACGGCACCAGGCAAGGTGGGTTGTGCCACCTGCGCACCATGCCTCATGGTGTGGACATCGGGTTTTTAAAAGGTGTGCAGTTACAGGACGAACAAGGCCACCTCAGCGGCACAGGCAAGGCCATTCGAGTACTGCAACTCAACACTTACGACAAACCCCTTATCCACTACTATCTCGACCAGGCCTTGTTGCTGGTCAGCCACGCACCAAGCTCAGACTAAGTGCCCGCCGCGCCTCTGCACACCCGCTGATAGGCAACTCTGCCGGGGGAATCCCCCGGCCTTTTACTTGCCGCATGTCTCTCCCCATCACAAACCAATCCACAAATGATTCCTTCGATGGTCTAACATATTTATAGCTCACAAACCGGCTTATCCGACGACAAAGTCAACATCAGCCCAACGTGTGCTTTTAAACTACAGGACAACCTTATGAGTGAACGACAGGACGAATGGCATGCCTACTACGCCGAATTTGACGCCTACTTTTCCACGCATCAGGTGCGGGATGGCTGCCACCCGCAATATAAAACACAGGAAAACGCACGCGGCTCAATCGTATTGGTGCATGGACTGTCCGATTCACCCTATTTTTTGCGGCCCATTGCTAACTACTTTTACACTGAACTGAAATACAACGTATTTCTCCCCCTGCTGCATTTTCATGGTCTGCACGAACCCTCGGGCATGGAGGGTGTATCCTTGGAGGAGTGGAAACAAAATGTTGGCTGGGCCATCGCTGAAGCGGCTGCCGCTACCCCCGCCAGGGTATCGGTTGGCGGCTTGTCAACAGGCGGTGCGCTGAGTTTTCACGCCGGACTGTTAAATCCCCAGGTCACCGGTGAAGTTTACCTGTTTTCGGCAGCCCTGGATCTTATTGTGCGTGGCAGTAGTGTTTTGGGTGATGTGGCCGAGCGCCTGTTACGCTCCAATATCATTAACAATGCCCTGGACCGCCTGGACAAAGACAGGCCGCTGGTTGGGGACAATCCCTTCAAGTACGAGTATATCGACAAAGACGGTGCCAGGGAGCTGTCCCACCTCATACATGAACTGGACCAATTAACCGCAAAACTCTCCGCTGACACACCCTATCCCCGGCCAATCTTCGCCGCCCATTCGGAAGCAGACGATACCGCCAACATAGACGGCATAAAGACCCTGCAGCAAAACAGCGTTAATCCCCTGACCTTTACACCCTTTTACATCGACGGAGAAAAGGGTGTTACCCATGCCGGCTTGGTCCTGGACCACAATCTGCACGGCTTCAGCGGCAACCTGCTGATCCCCGGAAACGTCGTGTTCAAAGACATGTTAAACGCAGTTCGGGACTTTGAATCTCAATATGCCCGCTAGCTTGTCTGTGTCCGGAATACGCAGTATTCGGGGCAGAGACTTCGCTGGCGATGATGCTTTTTCCGAACAGGAACCAGCCTATTGCCCAGGCGGGTGATTAACGTGCAGCACCCCCTGGCCAACCACGTTGCCAAAAGTATCCACCGTTAAAAAGTTAATGTGGGTCGGGTCGGTAAATTGCCCCTGGCCATCCGCAATGTATTGTCCCGTCCGATCATACAGCTGATAAATTACCATCCCACTTTGCGGATCGATCATCCCCATCATGCCACCGGCAGGAGACGCCGCGTTGCTGTTGGTACCCCGAAACTCGTTCCCACTGAACTGCAGCATCCATACATTGCCGTAAGGATCGTACCAGGATTGATTATTGGCCGCCGCGGGCTGCGGGGTAACCGGCTGTGGGCCTGGTGTTGGCGCTGGTTGCGGATTTGGGTTGTTTTGCGGATTTGGCGCAGGTTGCGGGCTGGGCTGTGGACTGGGCCCAGGCGCCGGAGCGGGATTGGGCGTGGGCCCACCCTGCCCGCCGGGGTTGTCAGACTGGGAGAAGAAAATCAGCGCAACCAGCACAACCGCTGCCGCGGCGATGTACTTGTTATTCCCCTCAGACAGCTTG
>JANQMF010000047.1 GCA_028280225.1 Pseudomonadales bacterium
CAAGCTCATATGGCGGTACTGGACACCGCTGAGCGGCAAGCTATCGGCTGGAACGTGGATGGGCACATCACCCAGCTTGAGCATCCCGTGCTTAAATACAGTCCGGCTAAACGTATTTCAATGGTAGCAGGTGAGACGTTCCGGGATAATTTACTGGGCATCCTGGGCCGCTATTTGTTGTTTTCTCGAGGGGTGTTGCACCTGGACGAATACCGGGGCAGGACAGTCACGGTGGAACTGGTGCCCGCCTTTGACGATACCCAGTTACCCCGGGAGCGCCAAGCCTCCCTGTTCTAACCTGACAATGGAAATAGTATGAAAGATGGTCAGCCCCAAGAAATTAAACTCAGTGACTACCGGCCGCCGGATTACCGTACCACAAGCACTGAGTTGGATTTTGATATCCGTGAAGGTCAAACCCGGGTGCACAGCCTTTTGCGGGTGCAACGGCAGAATGAACAGGCGAGCAGCCTGTGGCTGGACGGGGAAGCACTGGAGCTGGTTTCGCTTAAGGTTGACGGCCGGGAACTGAAGGGCAACGAGTATGCGTTGAGTTCAACGGGGTTGGAAATCCACGGCCTGCAGGAAGCCCACACCGTTGAGATTGTTACTCTGATTGAACCGGAAAAGAATACCGCCCTGGAGGGTTTGTATCGGTCCAGCCAGATGTACTGCACTCAGTGTGAAGCCCAGGGCTTCCGCAAGATCACCTATTTTCAGGACCGGCCGGATGTGTCCTCAATCTACACCACCCGCATCACCGCGGATGGGACCCGTTATCCCACCCTGTTGTCCAACGGCAACCTGTTAAGTTCCAGCACCGCTGAAGATGGGCGGCTCACGGTAACCTGGCACGATCCGCACCCCAAACCCAGTTATCTGTTTGCCCTGGTGGCGGGTAATCTGGCCAAGATAGAAAGTACCTTTGTCACCCAAGGCGGCCGGCAGGTGTCCCTGCAGATTTTTTCCGAAGCGCACAATATCGATCAGTGTGACTACGCCATGGATGTATTAAAAAGATCAATGGCCTGGGATGAGCAGCGTTTTGGCCGGGAATATGATCTGGATGTTTTTATGATCGTTGCGGTGGAAGATTTCAACATGGGGGCCATGGAAAACAAGGGGCTGAATATATTTAATACCTCCTGCGTGCTGGCTTCACCGGATACGGCCACGGACACCGCTTATCAGCGTGTTGAGGCGGTGGTGGCCCACGAATATTTCCACAACTGGTCTGGCAATCGCGTCACCTGCCGGGATTGGTTTCAGCTCAGCCTGAAGGAAGGTTTTACTGTATTTCGGGATGCGGAGTTCAGTTCGGATATGAACTCCAGGGCCGTGAAGCGTATTGAGGATGTGACTTTTTTACGGGCAGTTCAATTTGCTGAAGACGCCGGCCCACTGGCGCATCCGGTGAGACCGCAGTCCTACATTGAAATATCAAACTTTTATACCACCACCATTTACGAAAAAGGCGCGGAGGTGGTGCGTATGTACCACACGCTGATTGGGGAGGAAGCGTTTCGGCGGGGCAGCGACCGCTATTTCCTGCAATTTGACGGCTCCGCGGCGACTACGGATGACTTTGCGGACGTCATGGCAGCCGCCAGCGGCATGGACTTAAGCCAATTCAAACGCTGGTACGATCAGGCGGGAACCCCCCGAATTAGGGTGGATGAGGCGTTTGCCGGGGATGAACTGACCTTGCGGATTACGCAATCTTGTCCGGATACGCCGGGCCAATCCGGCAAGCAGCCATTCCACATACCCTTATTGTTGGGGCTGGTGGGCGCTGACGGTGAGGCTGTGGTTATCGACGAGGGTCGGATGTCCTGCACTGAACAGGTACAAATCAGAGGCGAGAGTGTGCTGGTCCATTTGCGGCAGGTCGATTGTGAGCTGAACATTTCCGGACTGGAACACAAGCCGGTAGTGAGCTTTTTGCGCGGATTTTCCGCGCCGGTGAAGGTGGCCTATTCCAGACCCGACCGCGAGCTTGCGTTCCTGGCCCAGCACGACAGTGATGGTTTTGTAGCCTGGGACGCGCTGCAAACCTTATGGGTTAAGCACTTTGCCGGGGCAACACCTGAAGGTGTTGATCTCGTCGAAGTGATGGACGGTATCAGCCGCAACTTCAATCCACTGGAGAAGAGTGCGGAAGAGATTGCCCTGGTCACGACGGTGCTCACGATACCCGACGAAAACTATTTGTTTGAACAGTTGGACAGCTTTGACGTTGAGGACATTGTTGACAGCCGCCTGGCCCTGCGCGCTGCTATGAGCAAAAACCTGCTGCCGGTCTGGCAGCGTTTGTACACTGATTGCAGTCAGCGGGGGGCATACCAGCCGGACGCTCTAGGTATGGCCCACCGGGGTCTGGCAAATCTGGCCTTCAGCTATGCCGCGCAAAGTTTCGACGGTGCGGATTGGCGTGCCTGGGTGGAAGCGCACTACAAAGGAGCGGACAACCTGACCTTACGCCGGGCCGCCCTGGCGGAGGCAATTGGCAACGCGGACAAAGATCCTCAGTTCAGCCGCTGGCTGATTGATGACTTTTATCAACAGTGGCACCACCAGGCCCTGGTGCTGGATATGTGGTTCAGCTTACAGGCGTCGAGCCCGGCTACTTCCTTGTCGAGAATGCGTGAACTGGAGGCACATGAACGTTTTGAACTTAAGAACCCGAATCGTGTGCGTGCGCTGTTTGGCGCCTTTGGTATGTACAACCACAAACAGTTGCATGCGCCGGACGGGTCCGGATATGACTATCTCGCCCAGGTTATCTTGACCCTGGATGGGTTGAATCCGCAAGTTGCGTCAAGAATCACCACACCCCTTACCCGCTGGCAAAGATATGACAAAAAGCGTCAGGGGATGATGCGCACAGCCTTGGAAAGGATCAGCAACAACGAGGCGATTTCAAAAGACCTTTACGAAATTGTTTCCAAAAGTCTGGCCTGAAGCTTGGTGCTCCATCCACTTATAAATTTCGAAGACCCATAAAGTTCGGCTCAGCGTACCGGCACGGTTTTAGGCCCTGAGGAACATCAGTGTTCTGCCAAAAAAGCAGACGTCTTGGTACTTTCGTGGCTGTAAAGGGGGGGCAGCCCCGGTGTCTTGCCGGCGCTTGCCCGGGCGGGCAAGCTCAGCACCGCCTTGAGGTATTGTGCCACTTGCGGGTCTATTTTTGCCCCGGGTGTTTTGCTGAACTGTAACCTGGCCAGGTGATCCAGGCAGTGCGCAGCTTCCGGGCTGCCGGCGCGGAATGTGCTCAGCGCCTGGGTGGGGCTCTGCCTGTATTGGTTGGCCAGCCACCGGGCCAGACTGTTTTGAACGGCCTTGGGCTCACCCTGGTCAATGCTGAGGGCCAGTGCTTTCTTCAGGCGGCGCGGGCTTGCCGGTTTTGCCCGGGCTCTGTGTCGGATCGTCCGGGCCGCCAGCAGCACTATAAAGATGGCCAGAGCCCAAGGAACAATTTGTATAAGGGCGGATGGCCATGTGGTCCGAGCAGGACCTTGTGGGGCGGTTTCTGTTTCAGCGGCGGTTGCCGCCGGCTCGTTCTGAGTTTGCCCGGTTGGGATACCTTCTCCCTGCACGGTGAGGCTCGCGGGTTCTACTCGGGCTACTTGAAGCTGGTCCGTTCGGGTATTCCACCAGGTGATACGTGTTGCGGGAATAGTGAGCTGTCCCGCCTGGGTAGGGACCAGGGAGGTGGTCTGTAATCTTGAACCCGCAACACCCTGACCGCTGGTGTCATCGTTAATCACCGGATTTTGCGGATAAATGCGAAAATCGTCTTCGTTAACAGGCAGGTTTAGTGGCGGGGCGATGGAGCCCAAATTGCCTTGAATATAGATCAGCAGTTCGTGCGTGAGGGTATCGCCTACCTGATAGTCGGATTGTTTGGGGCTGACTACCTGGTGCAATTGGACGTGTTCCGCCGGTAACCAGGGTTGATCTTCAGGATAACCGGGTGGAATAGGTTTTACCGTTACGGTTTCCGGCTGGGTGCCGATGCGCACGCCCCGGCGCACCGAGCGCCCATTTTCGATCAAGCGCACGCTGGCGGTAACATTAATTGCGGGTATGGTGAAGGTGCCGCTGCCTTCCGGAAAAATGGCGTAGCGTTGTTCAACCACCCCATAACGTTTGCCGTTGCGCTGTGTGGTGGTGGATCTGGGTTCCCCCAGTTTCATAACCACTGCATCCGGGAGCTGCGGCGCGTCAGGCAAATCGCTGTACAGTTGTACACCGTTGGAGTAGAGCAGCCGGCGGGTCATAACCACCTGGCTTTGCACATAAATGCTGCGGGCAGATACCTCTTGTTCAAAAAAGACCAGCTTGTCGATTTCTTTACGGGTTTGTTCTGCCAGGGGTTTAACCGACAGGATCAGGCTGGGGGTAAGATCCCGGCCGACCCGAATAGGTGGAATGCTCAGCTCTCCGGTGCGTTTGGGTTGCAGGGTGATCTGATAGTCCACCCAGCTTTGCTCCTGACCGTTGATATACCGGTATTGGCTTGAGGTGTTGTTGTTGATGATGGCAAAGTCTTGCTCCAGGGCGGAAAGATCCAGGGGTTGGGACTGACGGGTGCCGGTGGAGCGAATGATCAGGCGGACGGTCTCAAGCTCGTCGATAAATTGGTTGGATAAGCGTGCGGTGACCTCGCCATGGGCAAACGGGTTAAAACCCAGGAGTACCATAAGGAGAATGGTATGACGCTTCACCATATCTTCTCGTTCTGACGGTTTTCGTATTCGCCCCGGCGCATCCGCTGACGGGTTTCATGACTGAACTTTCGTCTTAACAGTCCCCCCGGGTCATCAGGCACGCGGCGCAGCCACTGTTCTAAAGCTTCCTGTTGTTCGTCTCTTGTGCTTTCGGTTTGTTCGACCTGGGCCTGTTGTTCCTGACCCTGCTGATTCTGTTCCTGTTGTTGATTGTCGGCGGTTTCCTGTTGATCCTGGGCATCTTCGGGCTGTTGTTGCTGGTCCGCGTTGTCCTGTTGCTGTTGGTTTTGTTCCTGCTCGTTGCTGTTATTGGCCTGGCTTTGCTGATCCTGGTTCTGTTGCTGCTCAGCTTCCTGCTGTTGTTGTAACAATTTTTCCAGCAGTGCTTTGTTGAAGGCTGCGTCTTCGTGGTCCGGGTCTGTGGCCAGCACGTCAGCATAAAGGTCGATAGCCGGCTGATATTGACCCAGGCGGGCAAGGGTGTTGGCCTGATTATATTTGCCGGTGGGAGAACCGTCAGCCGCAAAACCCTGGAACGCGCCGGGGTAGTCACCGCTGCGGTAACGGGCGGCTGCCTGCCACTTGGGATCGGAAAATAGTGTAACTGCCTTTTCCGGCTCGCCATGGCGCAATGCCTGGTAACCCCGCTGATCCTCATTGAGCCATAAACTCTGCCAGGCGTCGGCCAGATTGGGGAATTCCAAGGCATAAGCGGGTTGGGGCAGGGTAAGGCTGATCACAAGACCAGCCAGGCCAAGGATCACCCCTTTGCGAAAGAACCACGCAAACATCGGCAGGCATAACACTGCCAGCCAGTGGCCGTGGTCGTACCAGGTGTCAAATTCCCGCTCTACTTCCAGGGTATCATCGTCGTCAGGCAGAACCGTACTTAAGGCTTTGATGATGTCGGCATCGCCAATTTCCGCGGGTGCATAGGTGCCGTAGGTCAGATCAGCCACATCCTGCATACGCTGGTGATCCAGCAGCGCAATAACCCGGTTACCCTCCTGGGTCAGTAACACCTTGCCCGGCTGGCGCAAGCGGTCCAGGGGGATGGGGCCGCCTTCCGCGGTGCCGATGCCGATAATGGAGATGGGAAAGGCGGGGTTGCGGTGACGGGACACGCTGTTGATAGAGTCGATGCCGTCGGTCAGCATTACAATCCGGCCTTGTTGGAGCAAGCTGTTATCGAATAGTTCCTGGGCCAGGATCAGGGCATGATCAGGATTTGAACCGCGCACCGGCATCATTTCCGGGCCCAGTGAACCCAACAGGTTGGTTATGGTGGCCACGTCATCCGTCAGCGGCACCACCGCGTGCGCGTCTCCGGCATAGGCAATTAACGCGGTCAAACCCTCTTTGCGTTGCCGCAATATGTCCGTGACCTTCTGACGGGCCCGTTCGATACGGGAGGGTGAAGTATCTTCCGCCAGCATGGACAGCGAAAGATCCAGAAGAATGATCAGCGCATCGTTTTTTTCTTCCACCGGCTGCGGGAGCCTTTCCCAGGTGGGTCCCGCCATGGCCAGGATAACGGCAACTGCAGTTGCCAGCATCCCCAGGCGCAGTCCGCGGTGATTCGCAGGTTGCGCGTCATCCAGCAGCACTTCAAGCAAGTTGGCATCTACGGCCCCCTGCCAACCTGATTCTTGCCGGGTTCGGGCAATCCACAGCCAGACCAGGTAGGCCAAGGGGGGTAAGGCCAGCAGCCACCACGGGCGCAGAAAGTGGAAAGCGTCAAATTCCATGCTGCGAACCCGGCAGGCTGGTGTTGGCTGTTTTGTTGCGGGTTGACTGGGTACGGCGCGGTTGCGGCAGGATGTCCTGCAGCAAGAGCATGGCAAATAGGATACCCGCCGCGGCCAGGGGCCAAAAGAACAGGGCCTGGATGGGGCGGTAGGTTTCCGGGTCCTGTTCAATGGGTTCCAACTCGTCAATTTCGGCGTAAATTTGTTCCAGGCCTTGAGTATCCCGCGCACGGAAATACTTGCCGCCGGTGGCCCGTGCCACCCGGGTCAGGGTCTCTTC
>JANQMF010000070.1 GCA_028280225.1 Pseudomonadales bacterium
TGGATGGTGAATTCAATATCCTGCATATCCCGATAATGATTTTCCAGCAACGCCTGGGTTTCGAAAAGCTCCTGATAAACAGCAGGCATCTCTGCCTCCAGAGCCGCGATGGGTTCCGGAGTGCGGATGCCTGCCACCACATCCTCCCCGGCGGCGTTAAACAAAAATTCACCAAAAAAGCGTTTTTCCCCATTGGATGGGTCCCGGGTAAAGGCCACACCCGAACCGGAATCTTCGCCAAAGTTGCCGAAGACCATGGCTTGGACATTAACCGCGGTCCCCAGTGTTTCGGAAATGTTGTTCATTTCCCGGTAAACATAGGCACGCGGTGAGTACCAGGACAAAAATACCGCTTGCACCGCAAGCTTTAACTGTTCAAAGGGATCTTGGGGAAATTCGGCAAAACTCTTAAATACATCGATCACCGCGCGCCAATCATCCGCGGTCATTTCCACGTCATGAACCTTTCCTGCGGTACGCTTGTGGGCGGCAATGGTGTCCTCGAATTTTGCCCCTTCCACACCCAGCACAACATCCCCGAACATCTGGATAAAGCGGCGATAAGAATCGTAGGCGAATCTGGGATTGCCGGTTTTGGAGGCCATCCCCTCAACAATTTCGTCATTCAACCCAAGGTTGAGAATAGTATCCATCATGCCCGGCATGGACACCGGCGCACCGGAGCGGACGGAAAACAGCAAGGGGTTTTCGGGGTCACCGAAACGGGCGTTCATTTGTTTTTCGACCAGATCCAGGGCAACCCTGTATTCCTGCTCTAACAAGGTGGGCAGGGTATTGCCGCGCTCGAAAAATTCCAGGCAGGTTGGGGTGGTGATAATAAATCCAAAAGGCACGGGCAGGCCAAGGTTGGTCATTTCACAGAGGTTGGCGCCCTTACCACCAAGTAAGTCACGGTCATCCTTGCTGCCTTCGTTAAAGAGGTAAACACGTTTAGTCATCGGGGTACCTGGGTCCTGGAATCTGCATAGTATACAGCTTACTTCGGGAAGGGCGGTTCCGGAATGGGTGCCATTACGCCGGGCACCGACAAATGGGTGTTTGATAAATGCCGGATGCCCGCTGGCCCCCAGCCGCCTGCCCCGAATCAGCAGATGTTGCCGCGATGGGGTCAAGAAACGACCTGGCGTTGATTGTGATCAAATTTGGTCAATATAGACTAGTCAGCTTTGACTAAAATGCTCGTGAGGTGTTAGGATGCCTTAGTTGTCCCGACCTTTGACCGTAACAGCAACAGCGAGGTGAAACATGTCCGAAGCGCTAGATCTGGGATTTGATCCGAATACCCTGCGGCAAAAATACCGGCAGGAACGCGACAAGCGTCTGCGTGAAGATGGCAACAACCAGTACACCGAAATGAAGGGACAGTTTTCTCACTATATCGAAGACCCATACTGCGGCGATGTATTACCCCGCGAACCCCTGACGGATGAGGTAGAAATCGCCATTATCGGCGGCGGCTTTGGCGGCTTGCTGGCCGGTGCCCGGTTGCGCGAGGCGGGCCTTGAGAATATCCGCATGATCGAAAAGGGGGGAGACTTTGGCGGTACCTGGTACTGGAACCGCTACCCGGGGGCTGCCTGTGACATCGAATCTTATGTCTACTTACCCTTGCTGGAAGAAACCGGCTATGTGCCGCCGAAGAAATATGTCGAGGGTAAGGATATTCTGGCTTACAGCCAGATGATCGCTAAACAGTACGATCTGTACCGGGACGTATTGTTTCAAACGGAAGTTAAAGAGGTGCATTGGGATCAGGCGGTATCGCGCTGGGTGGTGCAAACCAATCGCGGTGATGCTTTTAAGGCGCGTTTTCTGGTGATGTCCAACGGCCCCCTCAACCGGCCCAAGCTGCCGGGCATTAAAGGTATCGATTCCTACCGGGGACACACCTTTCATACCAGCCGTTGGGACTACAACTATACGGGAGGGGATGTATCCGGCAACCTGACCCGTCTGGCGGATAAAAAGGTTGGCATTATCGGCACCGGAGCAACGGCGGTGCAGTGTGTACCCCATCTGGCGGAAGGGGCCAAGCAATTGTATGTGTTTCAGCGTACCCCGTCGTCGATTGATGAGCGTAATGACCGGCCAACGGATATGAATTGGTGGGAAAATCAAACGCCGGGATGGCATCAGGCGCGTATGGATAATTTTAATACCCTGGTATCCGGCGGGGTGGCTGAAGAAGATCTGGTCAACGATGGCTGGACGGAAATTATCCGCAACCTTTTGTTGATGATTCAGACCGAAAAAGATTCGGGATTGAGCATGGAAGAGCTACAAGCCAAGATGGAGCTTGCCGACTTTCAAAAAATGGAGTCTATTCGTGCCCGGGTGGATGCGGTTGTTGACGATCCCCGGACCGCTGAGCACCTTAAACCCTATTACCGGCAGTTCTGTAAACGCCCGTGCTTTCACGACGACTATTTGCCTGCCTTTAATAGAGATAACGTCACCCTGGTGGATACCAACGGCCAAGGTGTGGATTACATCAGCGAAAAAGGGGTGGTTGCCAACGGGGTGGAATACGAACTCGACTGTATTGTATTCGGCACCGGATTTGAGGTGGGTACCGACTATCAACGCCGTTGCGGTTACGAAATTCTCGGCAAAGGTGGTGAAAGCCTGAGCGACCACTGGCATGCCGGAGCGCGTACCTTCCACGGCCTGCACGTCCACGGCTTTCCGAACCTGTTTATGATGGGGCATACCCAGACCGGCTTTACCGCAAATTATCCCCATGCGCTGAATGAACAGAGTAAGCACATAGGCTATATCATTACCCAGTGTCAGGCCGGCAACCACGATGTGGTGGAAGCCAGTGCCCAGGCGGAACAGCAATGGGTGGACACCATTGTTTCCCTGGCCCGCATGAACGAACAGTTTTTGGCGGACTGTACGCCGGGTTATTATAACAACGAAGGAAAACCGTCAGAACGGTCGTTGCAGGATGCAAACTATGGGGCGGGACCGGTTGCTTTCTTTCAAGTGCTGGCGGACTGGCGCGAAGAAGGCCTGATGCGCGGACTTGATCTCAATTCCGCCTGAGGTCAACATGCCGGGATCCGCTGAAACCCAGGTGCCGCCCACTCTGGTACCCACCAAAAAGGGGGGAGCCACGCGCAAGATGTTGTTGGACAGCACCATCACCCTGCTGGCTTCAACCGGTTATGCGGCCACAACTACCCAGGCGGTGCTGGATCATTCCGGTCTCAGCCGGGGCTCGCTGCTGCATCAGTTTAAAACCCGGGATGTCCTTATGGTGGCAACCGCCATGGAGGCGGTGGATCGAATGTTTGCCGAAGTCGGCGAAAAACTGTCCGGTATCGCTGACCCGGTAGAAAAACTACGCCAGCTACCGCGGGTGCAGTGGGCGGTGCAAAATCAGATCCCCGCCCGGGCTTATGCTGAACTGCAGCTGGCGTCGCGGTGGCACAAGGACCTGCAAGCCGCGTTGCGGCCGGCCATTAAGTTAGTCAACGAACGCACTGTGCGCGAGGTGCGCCACATTGCTGAAGCAAACGGTTTGCAACAGGTTGGCGAACTGGTGCTGGAGGTGGGTGCGCTAATTTCCGCGATGCAAGGCCTGGCCGCCAGCGCAACCCTGATGGAGGACAATCAGATGATTGAAGATCTTCTGGATGTATTCATCTCCCACTATAACCATTGTCTGCAACGGTGTATGGCTAAGTAGCGCACCTACTTGCTCCTGGGCGCGGTAGCGCTGTCCAGCCACTTATTTAAAGTGTCGTGGAAATGGCGGATTTTGGTTTCCTGATAGCTGGCAAATATGGTTTTGCCCTTGGGATGGTTGTGCAGCCCCTTCTGTACCATGCGGTGATTAACAAAATCCTGGTTGAAGATTTTCGCCAGGTTGCTGCCGATTTCCGGGGCCAGGGTGTAGTCGTCTTCCAGGTCCAGGAACGTACATGGGGCCGGCTCAGGCATGGGTGCCCCCTCCGGCACGGGTACCATATACATCACCTCGTGCAGGGATTGTTCCGGATTTGATCCGTCCGGACGGAAACGATAAAAGATGGGATTAAAATCCGCCCATGGACTCAGATTGGGGAACACGGAATAGTAGATGGCATCGTTAAGATCCGCATCGGAAATTTGATCAACATAATCGCCGAACTGCGCGCGCATCCCCTCCCGGCGGTTTGCGGCGGTTTGTGTTCGATACTCAAGTGGGTCCTGGGGATAGACCATGGGCTGCTCTTCTTCACCGGCGCAGATTTTGCCGCCAACCCAACTGCACATTTGAATGTCCGCGGATTTCACCTCGCCGGACAGGTATTCGGCGTGTTCGCTGAATCGGCCCTTGCGCCCATCCGGGGTTTCCACTTCCACTTCCCCTTCGCTGATTCTGTGGTAAATGTGCCCGCTGATCATATGTTTTAAACTTTGATAAGCCTTACCTTCGGGATAACAACCGGGATCGTTTTCCTTCAGGCCGGTATGAGGACTGGGATATCCCGATGCTGACATGGCTCTGGAAAAATTTCCCCAGGCATCGTACTTGGAATTGACATCACAGAAGGAGCCCAGAAGTTCAGGATGGGTGGCAATGACGTGATACGACTCCATAAACGCCTCTTGGGCCACTTTCCAGTTACACGGCAGACGCTTGATCAGGTGGGCAGCCTTGTAGCGGCGCTGGAAAGGAATGCCAAAGTGCCGGTCAAAGTCACCCATAAAATCCGCCAGGGGTTCACAGTTGGGGTCCGGGTTGATGAAATAAAAGCCACCCCAGTAACCCACCTTGACCTCGGGCAGGCTGTATTCCTCTTCGGTCACCGTGGGAAAATCCCAATGACCGGGTACCTCTTTCAGTTTTCCGTCGAGCTGCCACGACCAACCGTGAAAAGGACAACGGAGGACTTTAAGTTCTTTGCGGTGGGCATCACATAGGGCACGCCCCCGGTGCAGGCAGGCATTGGGGTAGGCTTTTACCGTGTCCTGGCTGACCCGCACGATAATGAACGACAGTTCTGCTATGTCATAGACGTGGGTATCACCCACATTGGGAATGTCTGATTCGTGGCAAGCCATTTGCCATACGCGCTTCCACAGCCGCTCAACTTCCCGGTCGTGTTCTGCTTTGGAAAAGTAACGGGATACCTCCACCGTGGTGACCCCGGCGGGATAGGGAGACTCTTCCAGATAAACCTTAGGTGGGGGCACAACATCCCGGGCGATGATCTCGTTATAGGAAATACCATTTGATCTTTCGTGGCCGGTTTTACCTTCTACCATGCCGGGTCTCCTTGAGCCTTTAAACAAAAATTTGTTGCAAATATTGTAACACGCTTCAGTATCTGGGTATGAAATGCATATCAACTTGGTTAATCTAAACCCATTCATAAAGGAGAGGATAGATGGCGGCGCAACAACCTGACTTCGACGTTATTGGTATTGGTGCGGGCTTTGCAGGGCTTGGCTTGATTCACTATATCCGCGAAGCAGGGTTGTCCATTCGTGTCTTTGACCGGGCTGCCGACATTGGGGGCACATGGACCTGGAATCGCTACCCCGGAGCGGCCACGGACAGCGAGGGTTATTACTATTGCCTGACCTTCTCCAAAGAAGTCCTCCGGGAGTGGACGTGGTCCAAACGTTATCCCGGGTGGGAGGAGACCCACAAATACTTACACTTTGTTGCCGACAAGTGTGACCTGTGGCCACATATTCAACTCAATACGGACATTGTCAGCGCGGATTTTCAGGCGGATAGTGCTTTGTGGCGGGTGACAACCGGGGACGGTCAAACCTTTACCTGCCGTTACCTTGTCAGCGCCATGGGTATGATTTCCGAACCCTATATCCCTGATATCAAGGGGCTGGGAGATTTTGCCGGGCCGTGTTTTCACTCCGCGCGCTGGCCCCAGGAAGGCCTGGACTACGCGGGCAAACGGGTGGGGATTATCGGCTGTGGTGCAACCACGGTACAAATGATGCCGGTCATGGCAGAAACCGCGGCCAGTGTCACCGTCTTCCAGAGAACCCCAAACTTTGTCATGCCGGCTGTGCAACAGGACATGACACCACAGTGGGATAAAGAAATTAAAGACAACTACGATGAGATCATTGCCAAGTGCCGCAATCATGTTTTTGGCATGGCCTTCGATAGCCCGGTTGGGCGCAATCTGGCGGATACCCCGCCGCAAGAAGTGCAAAAGATATTCGAAGAACATTGGCCGCGGGGCAGCTTCCGTTTTGTCTTCGAAACGTTTGATGATTTGTTATCCAACGCCGAATCCAATAAGGCGGCGGCAGACTTTATTGCCGGAAAAATTAAGGACAAGGTTGACGATCCCGAGGTGGCTGAACTTCTGACCCCCAAGGGTTATCCCCTGTTTGCCAAGCGGCCGCCCCTGGATCATGGTTTTTATGAAGCTTTTAACCGGGACAATGTGCATCTGGTGGACGTTAAGGAACGCGAGCCCCTGGTGGAAATTAACCGGGATGGGGTTAAGACCACCCAGAATCAGTATGACTTTGACATTATTGTCCTGGCAACGGGCTTTCAGGCTTACACCGGTGCGCCCGAGGCGGTGGCCATCACCGGCAAGGGTGGGGCAACCCTGAAAGAAAAATGGGCCACACAATCCGCATCCATTATGGGTGTCTGCATGGCCGACTTTCCCAATTTATTTACGATTACCGGTCCCCAGGCACCCTTTGCAAATTTACCCACGTCTATTGAACAGAACATCATGTGGATTACCGATTGCATCAAAAAGATGGAGAGCGAAGGATATAACCTGTGTCTGCCGCGCCAGGAGGCAGAAGAAGCCTGGGTGAATCACACAGCGGAAATTCACGAACAAACCCTGATGGCACAAGGGTACAAGGTCAATTCCTGGATGATGGGCGCCAATATCGAAAACAAAAACCCCCGGGTCTTAATCTACTTTGGCGGTGCCAACGTCTATTACGACAAGCTGCGGGACTCTGTTGACGAAGGGTTCCCGGAGCTTACCTTTGCCCGGGTATGATGTTGTCGCCTAAGGTTACCAGCGTAACACGGCCTTGGCGGCGGGGCGTTCGCGGTAACGCTCATCCCAGGCGCGTAGCCCCGGGCGTTCACCAAATACGTCCACTTCGATATAACGCATGAACTGCAGGGAAGCCTGCAGGGTACAGTCCGCCACGCTCACTTGCTCACCCAGCAACAGTGGCCGTCCGTCCGCCAGCAGTTCTTCCAGGTAATTCAACGGTGCCTGCATGGCGGTCTTCATCTGTGCTGCCTTGGCATCGTCCTTGGGATAACCTAACGGCGAATTCACGGCGTGACCATAGGTGCCCATGGGGCCGGCCAGACGCAAGTCGACAATACGCTCCACATCCCTGGCCCGGCCGCGTTGTTCGGCACTGCCGGTGAGCAGGGTGGCGGTACTGAATTTGTCCTCCAGATATTCGATAATGGCCAGGGACTCAACCAGAAAGTTGCCGTCATCCAATTCCAGGGTGGGCACCGTACCAAAAGGGTTGCGGGCCAGGTGTTCCGGCTCCTTGTGGCGACCCTTTACGGTGTTGACCACAATTTGCTCAATATCCATTTGACAGCCGAGTTGTTCGCGTTCGGCAATATACAGCATCACCTTTGTGGGATTGGGCGCCAGAGGCACCATGTAGAGTTTCACTTGTTGAATATCCGGTAGTCTTGGAGTTCACAATGTACCCTTAACCACTGGCGGGCTAAAGGTTTTTGCGCAAATCAGCAGCGTCAGCCGCCTTCTTGCGAATGATCCTGATGCGCTTAAAAGCAGAGCTGTTTGGATGGCGGGCCATGAGGTCTACTTTTTTAAGCAGACTGCTCAGACTGCTATAGTAGCGGTGGCGGTAAATGTAATTTAAGGGGATGGATATGGGCGCGCCGAAATTTCCTGAAATGCCCGGGGGGCTTACGCCGGACTGGCTAACTAGCTTGTTAAGAAGTCAGGGTTATCTTAAGCATGCGGCTATTACAGGCGTGGTTTGGGAGCAGGTGGGTGACGGCACCGGTATGATGAGCGAGGTGGGCCGCTTGCGTCTTACTTACGACGGCAATCCCGGAGACCTGCCGCCCAGCCTGGTGGCGAAATACCCGTCGCAAAATCCCACAAACCGTGCTGCGGCTATGACCTATAACCTGTATGAGCGGGAGACGCGATATTTTGCGGAATTGGACCCGTTAACCTCCGTGTCGTCGCCCCGTATTTACTTTGCCGATTGGGCGGGGGATCAGTTTCTGCTTCTCATGGAGGATATGGCAGCCTACCGGATAGGAGACCAGGCAGAAGGTGCGGACCTGGGTGATTCCCAGCTAATGATCGACGAACTGGCCAAACTTCACGCCGGGTTTTGGCAGGACGTTGATCAGCTGACCTGGGTGCCCGGCATTGCGGACAGTTACCACGCTGACAATATGACCACGCTGTGTGCCGTTGGCTGGCCCAATATGTGTGAATTGTTTGCCGACTTTATTGATCCCCGGATAGCTGCCCGGGGTGAAGCTTTTCAGGAGAAGTTGGCCGCTTTGCAACAAATTATGAACCGCGCGCCGGTTACCTTGTTACACGGCGATTTTCGCATGGAGAATGTCTTTTTTGGACAGCAGGCCGGGCATGTACCCATAGCCATAATCGATTGGCAGGGGCCCCTCTTGGGCAAGGGTATGGTGGACGTTGCGCTGATCCTGGCCCAAAGCACCCGGACAGAGGTTCGCCAACAGCACGAACAAAAGCTGTTGGAAAGATATGTGGCCGGGCTGGCGGAGCGCAACGTGACCGGTTATGACCTTGCACAGGCCTTAGGCGACTACCGTCTGGCGCTGTTGTACAACTGGGTTTACGTGAGCGTGGTGGCGGGTACTCTGGATGTACACAATGAAAAAGCGTTTGCCTGGATGTCTCAGATGGTGGCCCGGCAGTCAGCCGCCAGTCTCGATCACAATGTTTTTGCGCTGCTGACCTCGGTATAGGCACCACCGGGGTTGGTGATGGCTGGGGTCCCGTTAGGTAATAAACAGTTGTTTAAAAGTGGCGATCATCTTGCGAAAGTCATCGTGGTTGGAGCGTTTTGTGGACATCTGGGCAAAGGCGGTGAGGATGATGGCGGCAAGCAGTTCACCGGCCACCGTCGGGTCTACCTGGGGGCCTAGCTCCCCCCGGGATTTTGAGTTTTCCATCATATCCACAAATAGCTGATTAATGGCCTGTTCAGCATCGGTAATGGCCGCGTATTTTTGCGGGAAACGGCTGGCTTCCACCCGGGCAACACCTCCCAGTTCCTGCAGAACCCGGTCATCCCGATACAGCGCCTGGCAGGCCTCTAAGATATTTGCAAGATTCTGCTGCCAGGGCACGTTCCGGTCGACCGCTTCGGCAAATCCTTCGAATATTTCCGTGTACATTTCTGTTACGGTTGATATAAATAGTTCGTCCTTGGATCCAAAGTGGTTGTAAATGGACGGTGCGGTTAAGCCTGCGGCACCGGCCACATCAGCCAGGGTGACCCCGGCAAACCCCTTTTTGGCAAATAAAGTTGCGGCAATTTCCATCAGGCGAGCCCGTGTTTGTGCTCCGGAGGAACCTTCGGGCCTGCCCAATGAACGGCCCGTCAGGCGAGGGGATTTGGTGTGCATGCTTAACCGGTTTGAAAAAGTTTGTGCAGGTCCTCATCGTCGGTTGCCAGCAGCGTATCCACCCACTGGTGGAAAAGTTGTCCGCCCCGTTCGTTTTTGCCGAACAGGACATAGTCTTTGGCGCCAACGTTCAGGTTCTTTTGCAGGGCAATACCGGTTGCATAGTCTTCTTCCCTGACCACGTACTCAAGGAACTTAAATTGTTCCTGGGCTTCTTTTTCCAGTTCCGGTGTATCCGGCTTTTGTTCCATGAGAAATATCTGGTTGGTATGGGAGGTTTGTGGACTGTCGCCGGGAAACAGTTGCGACAACATAATCGACCGGCCGCCACCGGCAAAACTGGCAATGGAAATATGGGGGAAAATTGTCCACACACCGGTAAGCAACTGTTCAGCAGGCCACTCTGCTTCGGGCAGGTTTTCAAATTGTGCCCAATCCGTGGTTGGCCGGCCCATATGGGCGTGGGGCCCCCAGGTATAATAGTTGGCCTGATTGCCAATGTCGGTGCCTAAGGTGTTGCGGTGTAAGATGGGCAA
>JANQMF010000081.1 GCA_028280225.1 Pseudomonadales bacterium
AGACAACATCATCACATCTTGCCTGGGATATGATGTTGGCAATAGTTCAACGTACTGCAATACCGAAGCTTTTGCCCAACGGCTGAACACGGAAAACGGCACCGGCCTGTGTGGCTTAACCGGCTGGCGGCTGGCGGATCGTGCCGAATGGTCGAGTATCATGAATTTTGGCGAGGCAGGTAACAGTATGCATCCCGAGTACTTTCCTTATACAACCGGCAGTAACGGTACCGGGGTTGGCCTATGGTCATCCTCTTTATCCTTTGGTGGTAATACCCCGGCGACTAAGGTTTGGAAGGTGCTGCCGCGTAATCCGCGTTTTGTTGGTGTACCCAAGGCGACGACAACGAACATCCGGGCTATGTTTGTCACAGACGAACGAGTCCAATAGTAAAGTTAAATTGTTAAGTTTTTATGAGAGCAAAATGAAATACATAGATGTTAAGGGATTTGCTGGTGTGGTGTTGATATCCCTGTTTGCACCAATGCTTGGAGCTCAGTCTATTTTGAGTGAGGCTGTTGATAAATGGCCGGATTCACGTTACGTCGACCATGGGAATGGCACAGTGTCTGATAAAGAAACCCGCTTGATGTGGTCAAAGTGTCTGGTTGGGCTGAGTGAAGCGGATTGTCTGACGGGTTTGGCGGTAAGCAGTACCTGGGCTCTGGCGGTGGAAGACGCCTCGGCCAGCAACCTTGCGGGGTGTACGGACTGGCGCTTACCGAGTCTTAAAGAAATGAACTCTTTGATTGCGCTAAACCGCTACGACCCGGCAATAAACATAACGCTGTTCCCCAATCCCGAAATGGATGACTTTGTCTGGACCAGTTCACCCCGGGTGTTTACCGGCAACGCATGGCGGATCAATATCAAGCGGGGCTTGGATGCTTCCAGTCCCGTTACCAATGCCTGGGCGTATCGCCTGGTGCGTGACGACACTGGGCCGTGCAGCTGATCTTTTTTGGCAGGCTGCCGCTGAAGCTTGAATTTTTCCGGCGGGAATGATACCTAAGCGTTATTACTTGGGATCATGTACCGTGCCATCATTTGATATTGTTTCGGAAGTAGATTTACATGAAGTGCGCAATGCCGTCGACCAGACGTCTCGAGAACTGCGTAACCGCTTTGATTTTCGAGGAGTGGATGCTGCAGTCTCCCTGGAAGATGAACGTATTCTGATTTCCGCGCCGGAAGAATTTCAGATTGCCCAGCTGGAAGAAATTTTGCGCGATAAGTTAGCCGGCCGGGGTATCGACGGGCGTAGCCTTGCTGCGGGAGATATTGAGGGGGTTGGTAAGGTAAAACGCCAGAGCTTTGCCTTGCGGCAGGGTATCGATCGGGACACGGCAAAAAAGCTGACCAAGCTCGCCAAGGATTCCAAACTTAAGGTACAGGCCCAGGTCAACGGCGAAAAAGTCCGGGTGACCGGCAAGAAGCGGGATGATTTACAAGCTATTATGGCTGCGGCAAGGGAATTAGAGATCGACACTCCTTTACAATTTGATAATTTTCGCGACTAGTGCGCCTGCCACCCAATTATGGCGTAAGCCCGGTTGCCAAAGCTTAACTACCAGGAAATATTTAATCGGCGCATGCTGATCTGCGTGGGCATTGGCATAAGCTCGGGCATGCCTTTGTACCTGCTGCTGCAATTGGTGCCTGCCTGGTTGCGCGTGGAAGGGGTCAGCCTGGCCACCATCGGTTTTTTTAGTCTCATCACCTATCCCTACTCGTTAAAGGTGATTTGGTCCCCTTTGCTGGAGCGTTACCAGTTTCCGTTTCTTGGCCGGCGCCGGGGTTGGATGTTGGTCACTCAATTGCTGCTGGTGGCCTCCATTGCCACCCTGGGGTATTGGGAACCGCAACAGGATTTGATGTTGATTGCGGGTTTAAGCTGTCTGGTTGCCATCTTCAGCGCTACTCAGGACATAGTACTTGACGCTTACCGGCGGGAGATTCTCGATACCGAGGGGGAGCTTGCCATGGGTAATACCATCTTTGCTCAGGCTTACCGGGTTTCCGGATTGATCCCGGGTTCGCTGGGGCTGATTCTTGCGGTGCCTCTGGGATGGGAGCTGAATTTCTGGGTCATGGCCGGATTTATGCTGATTGGGGTCATGGTGACCCTGGTCATTAACGAATCTCCGGCACCACCCTCGGTACCCACCACGCTCCGGCAGGCGGTGATCATTCCCTTTAAAGAATTTTTCAGCCGCCGCAATACCGGGGCGGCGCTCGCGGTGCTGGCCTTTATGTTCCTGTATAAATTAGGGGACAACATGGCCACTGCCCTGGCCACACCGTTTTATATCGACCTGGGTTTTGAACTCAGTGAAATTGGCACGGTGGCGAAAAATGCAGCCCTGTGGCCTGCCATTATTGGTGGCTTGGTGGGTGCGCTCATTGTCATAAAAATAGGTATAAACCGCGCCCTGTGGTGTTTTGGGGTGATTCAAATGGCCACCATTTTTGGCTTTGCCTGGATTGCCGCCCTGGCCAATCCCGGCTTGCTGGACCTAGCCATTGTCCTGGTAGCGGAATATCTGGGTGTAGGGTTAGGCACAGCGGCCACCTTGGCCTTTCTGGCCCGGGAAACCTCAAAGGTGGCGGTGGCCACCCAGTTTGCCTTATTTACCGCCCTGGCAGCCCTGCCCCGGGTGCTGGCCACCAGTACCAGTGGGGTGCTGGTGGAAAACATGGGATGGGAGCACTTTTTTTACCTCAGTGGCGCCCTGGCGGTACCTGGCATGGTCTTGCTAATTTGGGTAGCTCCCTGGCACGGCCAGGAGGATCAGCAAGGGCAACCGGCGGACCACAACGGTGGAGTGAAAGAAAAAGCCGGAACTTAAGCCCCATCTGGGGCTAAAGATTGTCCGCATCCCAGCGATACTGGGGTGGAATTCGATCGCCGATAAAACTGATCCCTTCAGCTTCCAGCAGTGCGCGCTGGCGTTTTTCCCCGCCACCACGCTGGGCAATGCGCAGGCTGGCATTGACCACCCTGAACCAGGGTAGTTTGCTGTCCCCGGGAAGATTGCGCAACGTGGTACCCACATAGCGGCTGTGTTTTGGAAAGCCGATCAGGCGTGCAATCTGGCCGTAGCTGGCCACTTGTCCAGCCGGGATCATGGCCACCACCTGCCAGATCAGTTGACGCATGTCCGGGGTGTCGTGTGTCTTGTGTCCAGCTTGATTTGTGCGCTTCAAACCCCCAGATTTAGAGCTGGTTATCCTTGTGGGGTGCTTGATGCCCTGGTTACTGATTTTTTTTCTGACACCCATTGTCGAAATGTACCTTTTAATTGAGGTGGCTGGCTATATTGATGCCTGGCCCACCATTGGTCTGGTGATGTTAACCGCGGTCATTGGGGTGGCTTTATTAAAAAGACAAGGCATGGCAACCCTGACCCGGGGCGTGTCGCGGCTGGAAAGTGGTCAACTGCCGGCAACGGAAATGGCGGAAGGTTTATTACTGGCTGTGGCCGGTGCACTGCTGGTGACCCCGGGCTTTGTCACGGATACCGTGGGTTTTACCTTGCTGTTTCCACCTACCCGCAAGGCGATAGCCGCGCAAATGCTCAAGCGGGTCCAGGTGCATAGTTTGGGTGAAGGTATGCGGTCCGGCATGCAGGGGGGCGTGCAGGGTGACATGCGGCGTGAAAGCTCAAATTCTAATCACAAAGACGGCCCGGTTGTGATTGAGGGAGACTTTGAACGCCGATCCTGACTCTGTTGTGTGTTTTTACGGCTCATTCGCCACTTTTCTTCGCTTCGGGTATTGAATCTCGCAAAACCGGCCATATGATATCGTTCCTTCGTTTTAGCACTCTCAAACCGAGACTGCTAATGGTTAACTATTGGCTGCCCAAGGTAGCCGGTGATCGATGATTTGGAGCAATTGGGAGATAACGAGTAATGAATATTCGACCTTTACACGATCGTGTAGTGGTACGGCGATTGGAAGAAGAAACCACTAGCGCAGGTGGCATTGTTCTTCCGGATTCGGCTACCGAGAAGCCTTCCCAGGGTGAAATCCTGGCTGCGGGTTCCGGCAAGGTGACCGATAACGGCGACGTGCGCGCCCTGGACGTAAAAGTAGGGGACAAAATTATTTTTGGCCAATACGCAGGCAGCACGGTGAAGATTGACGGTGAAGAACTGTTGATCCTGAGCGAAAGCGAAATTTTTGGCGTTTTGGAAGGTTAGTCCCTAACCCACACTGAAAGCACAAGATTAATACGAATAGAGAGAATTTAGAGGAATAAGCGATGAGCGCTAAAGACGTAAGATTTGGTGACGACGCGCGCAGCCAGATGCTGGACGGCGTAAACACCTTGGCTAACGCGGTCAAGGTTACCCTGGGTCCCAAGGGCCGCAATGTGGTATTGGACAAGTCCTTTGGGGCACCCACAGTTACAAAGGACGGGGTATCCGTGGCGAAGGAAATTGAACTTGAGAACAAGTTCGAAAACATGGGTGCACAGATGGTTAAGGAAGTGGCCAGCCAGACTTCTGACGAAGCCGGTGACGGTACTACTACAGCTACGGTTCTTGCCCAGTCGATTTTGCAGGAAGGTCTAAAGTCGGTTGCGGCGGGTATGAACCCCATGGACTTAAAACGAGGTATCGACAAAGCGGTAACCGCCGCGGTTGCTGCCATACAGGGTATGGCTACCCCTTGTGAAGACTCCAAGGCCATTGCTCAGGTGGGTACCATATCCGCAAACAGTGATTCCGCGGTGGGTGAAATCATTGCTGAAGCCATGGAGAAAGTGGGTAAGGAAGGGGTTATCACCGTTGAAGAAGGCAGCGGCCTGGAAAATGAGCTGGATGTAGTTGAAGGTATGCAGTTTGACCGCGGTTACCTGTCCCCTTACTTCATCAACAATCAGGACTCCATGTCCGCTGAGCAGGATGATCCCTTTATCCTGTTGTGTGACAAGAAAATCTCCAACATCCGTGATCTTTTGCCCGTCCTGGAAAATGTGGCTAAGGCCGGCAAGCCATTGATGGTGATTGCTGAGGATATCGAAGGCGAAGCTCTGGCCACCTTAGTGGTTAACAACATGCGCGGCATTGTTAAGGTATCTGCGGTTAAAGCCCCGGGCTTTGGTGACCGTCGTAAGGCCATGCTGCAAGATATTGCCATCCTGACCGGTGGTACTGTCATTTCCGAAGAAGTTGGCCTAACCCTGGAAGGCGCAACGCTGGATGATCTGGGTGTTGCCAAGCGGGTTTCCAGCACCAAGGAAAATACCACCATTGTGGACGGTGCCGGCGATCGAGCGGATATTGAAGCGCGCATTAAGCAGATCCGTGCGGAAATTGAGGACACCTCTTCAGACTACGATCGTGAAAAACTCCAGGAACGCCTGGCCAAGCTGGCCGGTGGGGTTGCGGTGATCAAAGTGGGTGCACCCACCGAAGTTGAAATGAAAGAGAAGAAAGCACGGGTGGAAGATGCATTCCACTCAACCCGGGCCGCGGTAGAAGAAGGAGTGGTACCCGGCGGTGGCGTGACCCTGGTCCGTGCCATTAGCGCGGCGCAAGGCGTTAACGGTGACAACGAAGACCAAAATGTGGGTATTGCCATAGCGGTTCGTGCCATGAGTGCGCCGTTGCGGCAGATTGCCGTAAACGCGGGTGCCGAGGGTGCGGTTGTGCTGGATAAAGTATCTGCCCTGGAGGGCAACCAAGGTTACAATGCAGCCACCGGTGAATATGGTGATATGTTAGACATGGGTATTCTGGACCCGGCTAAGGTCACCCGTACCGCGCTGCAGGCCGCAGCGTCCGTGGCTGGTTTGATGATTACCACCGAAGCCATGGTCAGTGATATGCCTGAAGACAACCCGCCGGCAATGCCTGGTGGCGGCATGCCCGATATGGGTGGCATGGGCGGCATGATGTAGACGCATCTGCGGTTAAAAAAACCCGGCCGGAGTATGCGCCGGGTTTTTTTTGCCTGTGAAATTTGCCGCCTGTTCCGCTTAGGGAGGGGTGACCCCACAACCTGGAGTGGTTTTAATGTTGCTGTTGCGCAGCATGGCCTGCATGGTTGGGGTACAGGTTTTGAGAGGTTCCAGAACTTCCGTGCGGCCCAGTAGCGATATACCAATAAATCCGCGCATCCGCAGTTTGCCCTGGCTGTCCACTTCCATGCGGGAAGAATAGGTATTGCCGGATTCCGGGTCATAAATCTTCCCTTCCCAGCGCTTACCCGTAAATTGATATCCGCTTAACAGCTCCAGATTTTTAATCGGCCGTTTGCGCAGACTTGCCTCGGGATTGTTATCGTCCAGGCGGGGGTCCCCGGGGGGACCAAAAGCCTCACCGTCGGTATAGTTCGGCTCCAACAGGGCAAATACCCTGGCGCTCAATTGCTCTCCCTGCTGAGAGATATGCAGAATAGAGGTGGCTGTTGCCCAAAGACCCACAACTGCGTTTTTTGCGGTGTCATCGGCTGAAGTGTGCAGGGGGGTGAGCGTCAGGCTAAGACCGGTGAGAATGATAATCATTAATGAGAACATCATGGGTTTGGTGGGATCAGTGGAGTGTTGGGGCTGCATATTAGGGTCCTGATTATTCAACGTCGTATGTGGCGGGGATTGGGTTTTAATTGTGACCCTGGGGGTTGGTACTTGGCCATCTCAAATCAAAACCGGCAATACTGGTGCGGAATGATCCATTTCGTTATATTTTGACAGTAGACTAATAACAATTATTCACGAGGGGGTTTTATGGATGTTGCAGTTATAGATTATCTGGCCAAATGGGGACACTTCCTGTTTGGGATCACCTGGATTGGCTTACTGTACTATTTCAACTTTGTACAGACAGAGTATTTTAAAGAAGCGGACGGTGATGCCAGGGTCGATGCATTCTCCAAGCTGGTCCCCAGGGCGCTGTGGTGGTTTCGTTGGGGTGCCATGGGCACATTCCTCACCGGCTTGATCATGTTGGGCATTCGTGGCGCAAACTCAACAGCAGACATTACCGTCGGGGCGGTATTGGGCACACTCATGTTCCTGAACGTGTGGCTTATCATCTGGCCTAACCAGAAAATTGTCATCGCTTCAAATCAGGCGGTTGCCGGGGGTGGTGAAGCGGATCCGGCTGCAGCGGGTGCAGCGCCGAAAGCCGGTTTGGCCTCCAGAACCAATACCCTGTTTTCCATCCCCATGCTCTATTTCATGGGCTCAAGTGCGCACTTACCCAACGGTGACATCACCAGTAATTCCACCGCTATCATCATTTCACTTGTTATCATTGCCGCCTTGGAAGGCAACGCCATTTTTGGCAAGCAGGGCCCGATGACAACGGTTCGTGGCGTTATCGTCAGTGGTTTGGTGCTGACTCTGGTGCTGTGGGGCTTGTTAAAGTTCTTGTAAACCACTTATTGTCACTGATCGCGCAATTTAGTTGTCTTAAATTGCGTGCATAACCTTTTTAGGCCCGCTCTGGAAACAGCAGCGGGCTTTTTTGCGCCTTCACGCGACGGGTGGAAATACCCCTTTTATTTTTTGTCGCCGATTTTATACTGCACGCGCTAAGAACCATGTAGTTATCCACAGGAGCGATAATGACAGATCGTCGCCAACCCGATTTATCCACAGCCGAACCCAGCAGCTATCGCAGAGGCGGGGGGCGAAGCAAACAGGGTCACAGCCGTAACGGAGGGGGTGGCCGCCAGATTGGCACAAATATGATCATGGCCATTCTGGTGGCGGGGCTGGTCCTGGCCGGTTGGTTCATAGCCAACCAGCAGCAAACCCTCATTGCGGAACAGGCCAGATTGTCTGATGCGGACAGCCGCATCCAAAAGCTTGAGGCCCGTTTGAGCGCCACCGACGATGCCATGGCTCAGGAAGGTGAAGATACCGGCAAAAAGATCAATTTCTGGGAATCGGAAATCAGAAAACTGTGGGCCGTTTCCAATGAAAGAAACAAAAAGTGGATTCAGGATAACCAAACAGCGGTGAAAAAACTCACGGGTGGATTGGGCGGTATTGAAGCGACAAATCGAGATCTCAAGGCCGCCATCGGCCGGCACGAATCTGCCTTTAAACAGCAGCAGGCCCTGGTGGATCAGCTCACCAGTTTGGAACTGCAAATGCAACAGATGGTTCGTGGTCAACGGGATCTGGTGGACAAGGTGAATTCCGCGGCCCAGTCCGTGGCCAGCTTACGCGCCAGCCTTGCGGGCAAGGTGGATGACAATGCTGAAGCCATTGCCTCGATTGACGCATACCGGGTTGCGGTGAACTCTCGTCTGGCGGAAATTGAACGCCGTCTTGGCAGTGCCATTGGTGCACCCGGCCGATAACCATGAGTTGAGCAAATTGTGAACCAGGTCGTCCGGAACCGGCAAAAACGTCTGCATACTGGCGTTTTAGACGGATCTTTGGCGACTGATGAGTGTATCGCAAAATAATCCACAACTAATTTGTCAATCTTTACGGGATTCTGCTTTGGTGTCTGCGGCCCGGAGCCTGGGATGGACGGTGCGCACTTTTGCGGAAGAACTTTCTGTGCAAGATCGCAGGCAAATCGCCGTTGTGGAATATGCTGCTGAGTTGAGTAGCAGCGAGCATCAGTTACAGGCCTGTCAAAGCCGCGCCAGTCAGATTGCCGTGTTGCGCCAATTGTATCCCCATGCGCTGATTATCAGCACCAGGATGCCTGATGACCGGGTACAGGCTGAAGGGGCTCAGGCAGACCTGGAACTGCCGCCACAATACGTGGGTATCGCTGATCAATTGATCAAACAGGCCGCAACCCATTGGCTGCACAGTACCAAGATGACCGAATTGGCCCATGAAGTGGGTATGCGCCGGCAACGGATGCACCAGCTCAATGAAATTTCCCTGGCCCTGACAGCACAGATGGATCAAGGGGAACTGCTCCACACCATATTATCCGAAGCGTGTCGCATTACCCACTGTGAAGGCGGGTCCCTGTTCCTGGTTACCCAGGATGGTGACGATGCCCAGTCTCTGGTGTTCAAGCTGGCCTTAAACGAGGCGGTTGACTTCCCCTTTGTGGAAACCCGGCTGCCCCTGTCAGCGGAATCAATTGCGGGATACGTTGCGGTTACGGGTAACGAGTTGAATATTCGTGACGTTTATACCCTTGCAGATTCTTTACCGTACAAGTTCAACCGCTCCTTTGATGACAAAATGAACTACCGCACCCAGTCGGTGCTGGCCTTACCCATGCGTGATCATCGGGACCAGGTTGTTGGGGTTCTGCAATTTATTAATCAAAAAGACAGCGCGGGTGAGGTGGTCTCCTTTCAGGAGGAGTCTGTTGAGATGTTGCGGGCAATAGCCAGTCAGGCAGCGGTTTCGCTGCAGAAAAATACGCTGCTCCAGGACATTAACCAGCTATTTGAAAGTTTTGTCCAAGCCAGTGTAAAAACTATTGAACAAAGGGATCCGTCGACAAGCGGACACTCCTTCAGGGTAGCGGAAACCACCGTTGCCCTGCTTCAGGCACTGCCTAAATCCGGTGATGCCCGATTCAGACATATGCACTTCAGCAACCAGGATATTCGCGAAGTGCGCTATGCTGCCTTGTTGCACGATTTTGGCAAAATTGGCGTTCCCGAAGCGATTTTGGTTAAGGCCAACAAGCTGTCCGATGAACGTATGGAAGTGATCCAGTACCGGATTGAGTTGCAAAAAGAGCGGCTGCGCCGCCGGGCGGTGGAGCAGGAGCTGGATCTGCTGCACCATAGCCCAATGGATCAGGAGGTAGCGCGACGGCGGGTCCACCGTCACCTCAACAAGCAGTTGTCCATTCTGGATCAGTATTATGAATGGGTTGTGCGTGCCTGTGACCCCAATGTGATGGAAGAGGGTAACTACGATCATCTGGTGGAAATTCGGGACTACGCCTTTCGTGAACTGGACGGCACGGTTGCCGGTGTGATCAGTGATGAAGACCTGCTGGCGCTGTCGGTGCGCAAAGGCAGTTTAACCCCGGCGGAACGGCGCGCCATCCAATCTCACGTGGTTTATACCAAGGAGTTTTTGTCGGTCCTGCCATGGCCGCCGGAGCTTGCCCAGGT
>JANQMF010000116.1 GCA_028280225.1 Pseudomonadales bacterium
ACAGCCTGGTGCTGATGGATTTCATATCCCGGGTCTGCTGAGCCTCGGGCATCAACGTAGGCCAGTCTAAAACCCGGACCGGTGTTGCCGCATCTGCCGTAGGGTAGACCCGTGCCAGGTCAATTGCAGCCCGGCGGGCTACCTGTTCAGATGCGGTCACACTTTTGGCAATGCCCACAACCGTGTGGGCCTCATCAGCCGTCAGCCGCCAGGCTTCGCGAAAGTCATTAATGTGTACCTGCATAATGCCGCGGTTAAAAGCATTGTTGCCGCTTTCAAAGATACCCACCACGTCTACCGCCATGGCGGCAACGCCGCCTTGTTTAGCCGTGCCTAACAAAACCACTTGTTGACCCACCTCTATACCCAGGTTGCGCGCCAGCACCGTACCCACAATGGCCTCCCCGGGACCTTGAAGATAACGCCCCCGGACAACTAAACGCGCAAGGCTCGACCACTGCCGCTCAACCTGTGCATCGACACCCATAACCTGGGCGCCAAAACTGCGTTCTCCCACCGAGACCAGGGCATACCCTTGAGCCCGGGAACTGACGTGCTCCACTTGGGGATAAGATTTGAGCAACCTCAGTACCTTGGCGGTTTGCAGGGTGTACCCCAGACTGGGATCCTCATGATAGTTGGGATGTTGTATCTGCAGGTGACCAAACATCAACCGGGCCCCGTTATCGATCATCAAATCAAAGGTGCCCACCTGCATGGAACGGGCAAAGACTAAAAACCACACGGCAAAGGCCACACCGCTGATGGTAAGCCAGGTGCGCCGTGGGTTGCGCCACAGGTTTCGCCAGGACCACACAATCAGGTGGAAACCCATTTGCCCCACTGATACCGAGGGCATCTGCAACACCGCACCCGGCAACTTATGGGTTTTGTCAGTCTGCACGCAATGCCTCCACCGGCTTTAGTTTGCGCACCCTCAAGGTGGCAATTAAAGCAGCAAGCTGGGTAAAGCCCAGCATCACCAGGGGTGCGGTGGCCAGACTGGATGCCGTTATGGCCGGATAAATTCGGTCAAAAACATAAAATGATTCAGCCAGCGCTTCCATACCGGCAATTTCAATGCCAACCGCCGCAAAATACCCAATAATGACATTGGACGTTATTAAGCCCAGGGCAACCCCGATGCACCAGACAAAAAAGGCCTCGACCTGCACCTGTTTGATAATGGCAGCCGGGTGCATCCCCAAGGCCAGCAACATGCCAAATTCCCGGGTGCGTTCAAAAACCACCATGACAAAGGTATTAACCACGCTGAAGGTGACTAAAATCAGGATGGCACCATACATCAGGACCGCGCTGGCCCGGTCAAACTCAATACTTTGGACCACCTCGGGCATCATGGCCTGCCAGGGACGAAGGGTTACATCCTCGTACCCCCCGGCGCTGACCACAGCCTGCACCCGGGTCTGATATTCGGGCAATTGGCTGACATTATCGGTGCGCAGTACAACGGTGTGCACCTCATCACCCAGGGCAAAGGTATTTTGCATGGCGGCCAGTTCCGCAAACAACAAGGTGCGATCCAATTCCACCTGGCCCGAATTGAACAGACCACTGATCGTCAGCGCCACGGCGGCTACCCCACCTTCTTTAGCGGTGCCCAGAACAATCAGCTCGTCACCCACCCTGGCCCCCAGGTTCCGCGCCAGGGTTTCACCGATAAGGGCTTCGTTTTCAGCCCCCGGCAGCCGCCCCTGGCGTAGCCGTTTAAAGAAGTTGACGGTTTGCTGCTCGGCGGCAAAATCCACGCCCAGAACCAGAGCACCAAAGGAACGTTCACCCACCGAAACCAGGGCAAAGGTCTGGGTCCGGCCGGTGGCGTAAACGCCGGGAATTGAACGCAGGTCCCGCAGCAACGACGTCGCGGCGGGGACGGTCTGCTCCACCCTTTGCTTATCAATATAGTCCGTCTGACTGATCTGCATTTGCCCCACATAAAAGCCGGTGGCGGTTTCGATCATGCTGGCATAAGAACCACCTTGCAGGGCCATGCCGGCACTCACCAGCAGACACGCAAAGCCAATGCCACCCGCCGTCAACCAGGTACGCCGGGGGCTGCGCCATAAATTACGCCAGGCAATACGCCACACGATGTCACTGCCGGCAGCCCCGGTCCGGGCTTCGGCGATGGCCTGGGCGCGGCTGCTCATGGACTAATCAACACGGCCGGATTGCAGGGAGAATACGGTAAACATACGATCTTCCAGGGTGATGTCGAAATCCATTTCGTCGTAACGAACCTCGGTATACTTGTCCGGTTCGTCAAGGTTTACCATGCGCAGGGTAATGGCCATCATACGCCCACCCATTTCACCCACCTCCAGGCTGCGCATCTGTTTTAACGGCACCAATTCCTGATCAAAATAGGTGAGCTCCAACAGGACATAATCGTCACGGATGACCATCTGCTCCTTACCCCACACCACCGGAGCATCTTCCAGGGGAACAGCGTCCACGGTGTAAATTTTGTGCCCGTCCGCGTCGGCAACCTTAACCAGTTCCAGGGTGTAGTGGCGCAACCACTTATCGCTGCGCGACAAATCATTGTAGGAAAAGTCCGATCCTGCCCAACTTTGTGACTTCATGGAATTCGGCAGGCGGATGCTGCGGTTGAGTTTGGGATTAAAGGTCCACATCTTGTCCGCCTGTTTTAACAAGGCATTCCCCGCATCCCGGGCCGGTGCCGTGAAACGGATCAGGGACTCTTCCCGGCCCCGGGTCCAGGCCACCAGACTGCTGCTGCGTTGCCAATCCGGACGTTTGACGAGCATGCTCATACTGGCAAAGGACGACAGTCCCCGGGTTTGATCAATGGCCCTGGTGACCAGCTCAACGGCGTCCACCGCGGCTGACAATCCAGGCTCGACAGCCGGTCCGGGGTTTGCCATAAGGCCCGGGGTTGAGGCCATAGACAGGGCCAGGCTCCAAACAATGCTGCTGATTCCCAAGCTGAATTTTCCACCATACCTGTCCACGGACATATCTACCTCACTCAACTCGCGTACCCAAAAACCACCCCGGTTATGCCATTTGTTGCAAAGACACCTTGACCAGATGGCAAATTCAGGCAAAATCTATACTCGCTCTAAATATTGACCATGTCAAATTTTATGTCTCTTAGAGAAGCTAATAAGGCTAAGGCAAAAGCCAAAATTATTGCCGCAGCGGTGGCGCTGATCGAACAGCATGGTGCCGAAAACACCACCACCCGGGAAATTGCCCGCCAGGCAGGCGTGTCGTATCAAACTCTGTACAACTATTTCCCGACCAAGGCGCTGATCTTGCGGGAGCTGCTGGTGGACGAGCTGGAAGCCTGGGGTACCGCCGCGGATGCCCTGATTAAACAGTACAACGGTGACGTGCTGGATACCCTGCGCCAGATTAATCAGGCAGCTTTGGATTTAATGATGGGGCCCAACCAGGCGATCTGGCAGGAACTCACCAGTCTGATTCTGCACCGGGAAATCAGCGGCAATGAGTTGTTCGCCAAGGCGTCCATTGCCCATGAGCGTTATCACGCCCTGCTCGCCCTGGCCCAAGGTATGGGGCATATCCGCAAGGACGTAGACCTGCATCTGGTGGCACATACGCTTTTTTGCCTCAGTGACTACGCTTATCTGCGCGCCTTTCTTATGCAGGACAATGCCGGGCAGATCATGACCACCCTGTCCCAACAAACAGAATTAGTGGTGCAACCCTTTCTTACCTCTCCCCAGCAGGATATGCTGCTGGAATATCCCCAGACTTAAGATTCTTCGAGAAACTGTGGCCCAGCTACGTACCGGCAGGCAACGCAAGGGCTGAGCACTATGCCGGAGGATATTTCAGGAAACGCCCGGAATCTTATCTCGAAGGTGAGTGCTCACCTTGGATGGTGTGTGGAATGATTTCGCCAATAAAAAATTACTTCGACTTTCCGACTGGCTATATTCCGGAAGCTACGTGAACTAACCCGCAAAGCTGACGTTTCACAATGAACAGCCTACAGCCGATTTCGGCCACGAGCAGACGTCAGTCGTTAAGCGTATCAGGGTCAGGCAACTTGATCGCCGAGTAGTATGCTACTGACATTACCGTTGGCACGGTAGCTGGCAATCAACAAGTAGATGCTCAAGAACATGAGCCCTGCGACAGGCCAGATCAACGCGATAGCGATACCATTGAGCGAGAATTTGTGACGCCAGGCAATCCAAAGCGACGTGACCATTATCAACATCATGAAGTCCAAGTTGAACTGGCCCTGCCATCCAACATTGAACATGTTGGCAAAGAAGGTTGCGGCAAAGTTGACGCCGCTGTCAAGGACAACAAAGGTCGTATAAAGCAACAGTGTAGTAAACATCAATACCAGCAGAATTCTAAAACCCGTCATTGTAGATCACCTTTTAAGCACTAAGAGAGGCTCGGCTTTGGGCATCGCAGATTTACTCGCGAAGCTGCCGTCCAGGCCAAATCCAATCTACGTAGTATATACTACATAAAACGTAGTTCATACTACATTTGCCCTATATTCGTCGATTAACGAGCGAACGGTCATCTGACTTCAAGCGGCTTCAAGGTAGGCGGTCCAACTAAAATCTGCGAGAATCGTGTTCCTCAATAGGCTTTCACACGTTTCGTAGTGATGATTCAAACTCAAAGTAAAAGGCAACAGATTATTGTGGCGGTAGCCGCCCATTTGCTCAAGGAGGGACTTCGGAACAGTTCGCTAAGAGCCATGGGCGACAGTGTTGGCATTAGCGACCGAATGGTTGTGTACTACTTCGACAAAAAAGATGCGCTCGTGAGGGAAGCCCTGTTACTTATCGCCGAAAACCTAACGGAATGGTTAGACAAAGCTTTACCAGGTCGCAACGTTTCCGGAGCCCAGCTAGTTCGAACGCTCACCGATCTGTCTAAATCAGGTGGCACGAAACCACTGCAGGAACTCTGGTTTGAACTGGTTGGTCTTGCTATACGCGGAGAGGAACCTTACAAAACTGTCGCGGGATTGTTTGTAGAAGAGTACGAAGATTGGATCAGAGGGAAACTGCCCGCAAGGGATAAGCACAGAGCCGCCGCAATTCTCGCCGAGATTGAAGGTACGCTAATGATAAACTTACTACGTAACTAGCAAATCGTCCGCTTTGTGTCGACTTTTGCCTTTCATGCCCCATTTCTGAGTGTCATCTTTTGATTTAATCTAGAATCTACTTTAACCAAACCGTAAAGCCGACACTTAAAAATGGAGTCATTTTAGCAGTTGATCACCAGCTGCTGTGGGTCGATCTTGCAGTCCACGCTTAAACGGCTGATTTCTCGATAACAAACATTGACCAGTGAACTGTATTGGTCGCTACCGGCCAAAAAAGCACCCTCAGTGATGGGATCGAGATTTTTCTCGAATAAGCAAATATAGAGGTAAGCCAAACGACGGTCCCACGATGCAGGTGCCCAACACAGGGCTGAACACGCTAGAGATATTGTTTCGCCTAGCATCGACTCTAATGAACGCTATTAGCGTGATTGCAGTCACGATCACGTCGAACCAAGCCATCAGCGACAATTTGTTTTCAACGATTTGCGACCAAATGGAGCTGACTGACCCATGTTCATAGAGCCACAGGCCCAATGCTGTATAGGGTAAGACGAAACCAACAATGCACATCAGGAAATAAAACCTAATCATTCCGATTTGACCAAGCTAATTTCCTTGGTTGTATCACCACACCAGGTATTAGATCAATTACCTATCGAAGTAATAAGTAACTGTTTAGGGCGGGAGCCGCCTTTCCGGTTTTTTTAGCAAACAGTCAGCTTTCGACCAAGAAGAGGCGTTAGGTTCAAAGTTCAGTGGTCATTGTTTATTGGTTTTATTTGGTCCGTTGTCATCAAAAATCTGAAATGACAGGACCGCGCCAACCACCATGACCAGTGTAGCTGCCAGAAACAAGGCAAGGGTGACTACGTACCAGAAGCTAAACTCTGTACTGAAAATGACCCAAACGTTGGCACCCAAACCTAATGAGGCGAATGTGCCTGAGAAAACCAACTGAGCCCACGATTTTTTCGAATCTCGGAGGATCCTCGGTAGCAGGACGACGACACCAATATAAACAAGCGCACTTACGCTGACCAAAGACCCGATTGCAGAGTAGCGCCAGAATTGTCCGTCTTCCGGTACTAGCTGATAGAAAACCAATGGCAGAATACCAAGGACAATCAGATGCGTACTGAACAGCAAAATGTATTTTAGGCGAAGTGCTAACAAACTCTCGGTCGTGCTTTCACTCACCTGTACAACAACAACCGAAATGGTGGTGAAAGCCACCAAGGCAACCGCAACTTGCACAAAGCCAATGAGTATTTCCGCAAAATCCACGACACCTCCACAGCTTGTAGTTTGTTGTGCCGAACTGTGAATCGGCGGTCCAATTCGGTCAACTTGTTTTATTTACGTGGGAGCCGCCTTTCCGGTTCTTTGGCAAACAATCAGCTTTCAGCCAATAACAAACGGTCACTGCCTGCGGTGATTGATGATGTGATAATTTGGGAACCACTCAACTCCGTCAATACTCACATACTGTTCCCATTCAGTAGTGTCCTGTGAAATGTTAAAGATTCGGCTCTTAGTGTAGATTTCTCGACCCGGTAGCCGCACTACTGATTCATAGTGAGCCTCACCATCGAGCCAAACCGGTTCATAAGCCGTTGCTCCAGTAGAGGCATCAATCGCTGCTACGTGCCATTGATCTGAAGTGGGACTAAGCGTGTAAAGCGCCGTTCCGCCGCGGTATGCAGTTCCATCCTCCCGGTGGTTGTAAAAGTCCTCCTGGATGGCGCGGCCTTCAAAAGTATATCGAGCAACTACCGTCCCTTTTGTAAGACTTATGACCTCACCGTCCGCACCAAAGCTGGTTCGTACTAAATCCCATTCGCCTATAAGGAAGTCGAACGCGCCATCTTCTTTTGCACTTGTGCCGTGAGAAAAGTCATACTCGATTTGGGACTCCAGTCTCGACTTAAGCGCGAATAGATCGCTTCTGGAAAACTCATCCATTTAGAACGCCTCCTGAGCGGCAACAAACGCGGGTACCAAAGCCAGAATGGCATATCCCAGTGCTTCCCCAAACAGCCGGCAATAACTTTTGTTCGCGCCCATTAACACCGCTCACTATTGGTTTGCAGCGCATTGTAATCTAGGGGGTATACCCCACAGTCAAGATAAATTGAGGAAATATGAAATGTTGATCGGTGAGCTGTGTAAGAGAAGTGGGCTATCCAAAGATACGATCAGGCACTATGAATCAAAGGGGTTGATTCAGCCTAAGAAGATTGCGGCGGGCACTCGTTCATATCGACACTACGATGAACAATCTCTGGAGCGCCTCGAACTCATTCGTATCGGGGCGAAGTCCGGCATGCCTTTACGGGAGATGAGACCAATTCTGGACAATTTGATGGCGGGAAAAATCCCGTTTGAGGGACAGAGGCAAGTTGTTCGAGATCAAATTAGACGGATTGACGAACGTATCACCCAGTTGAAAACAGCCAAAAGAATGCTTCGAGAACAATTCAGACGAATAGATCAACGCGAACAGCAGCAAATGCAATAGTCCGCTGGGTCGACGTATTCAAAGCCAAAAGTGTAGAGTTCAAAAGCTGCCTCCAAAATCACTGTACGCTAACTGACACGAGAAATGAGATGACACCTGAGCAACTTGCCAGGGCAGACGACAACTACTTCCATTCCTACAGGGTTTTAATGGAGAACATGAAGAAAGGCAGTGTTGATGCGGACCTGCGATACACGGATTCCGGGACGAACTTCATTGTGTTGAATGTCGTCATCCTGACGGAGCCATTCGGACTAGAAGAAGACAGAGTAAGCAAGTGCCTGGATCACTTCAGGAAGGTTGGTCGAACCGTCAGATTTGTTTTCCGGGCGCCGGTTGAAACAGTGCTCGCCGCCCTCCCCTCACTCCGCTCCTGCGAGAAACGTGTTGCGGCGCCCTTGATGGTTCATTCTGATCTGCGCTCCTTCAAACCCAGTGAGGACTTGGACTGGCGATCTGTCGAGTCAGAGGAGACGCTGTCAGACTACAACGCCGTGATGATGAGCGCCTATGGTGTCTATGGCTGGCCAGAGTTCATGATACCCAAGGCACTGACCCTGGGCTGCGCCCAACGACCGGATGTCATCATGATCGTCGGCTATGTCGATGGTGATCCCGCAACAGGCGCCATGGCGGTACTCCAAGGTGACCTGGCGGGCATCTACTGGGTGGGTACAAAACCCGAGCATGGTCGCAGGAACTTGGGCAGCAAGGTGACCAATCAGGTCGCCTATCTCGGCGCTGAGATGGGTTGTACTTGGTCAGTCCTGCAGGCGTCAGTACAGGGTGCACCGGTCTACCGGCGGATGGGATACACCGTCCAGGGAGTCTACGAGGGACTTACCTACAACCCGAACGCGGAGTAGCGTCGGCCTGATGATGCGCGTGCGAAACGCAACAACGCTCGGCATGTCCTAAACCATACCGGCGATGATTTCAGCAACTTTCAACGTTGATAAGATGGCGAGCGGGAGCGAAAGCACACCGGCGAACAGGCAACTGACAATCTGCGATTGAGTCAGTCTCCGCTCGGTTCGAGCAGCACGAAAAAGTGATATCGATAAAGGCAGAAGCGCAACTACGGCCGTGATTATCCCCGGTGTATACCCCAGCTCAATAATCGAAAAGAAGATATGGGGGATAAACACATTCGCAAAAAAGATGGAAGCAACCCAACACACCATCCAATCTTTGTATTCACGTTGTGCTCCAATCAACGCCCATGCGACTACTGCGGCGGGTATCAGCGTCACAATCAACAGCCCAACTTCTACAACCTTGGAAGGATCGGTTGAAAAGGTGAATAATTTCTCCGTTCTTCCAACAAATTCGGGAAGGAACAGCCATTCTTCAAAATTGTGAGCGGCAATCGCGGGAACAAGAGCCAACCGACAGTGAATGAATTTCATGCCTACAACTTACATCAGCAAGCACATCAAGCAACACCTATGCCGGCCGCACCACCCGCTCAGGCAATAACGTCGAAGCTATTCTCGGTGGCAGTAACCACGTCTGTGTGCGTAACGGGCCGTTGATTTGTGTTGAATAGTTGCAGCGTTGTTCACGAGTACTCAGAGCCGTTAAATATCGGGTCGAGGGATAGCAGCAACCGTTCCCCTGCGTCATGGGGGGATCTGTGAACCACGCCGCGAAACTGCTCATCCCACTTGCCCCCTTTCAACAACGACCAGTGGCCCATTGTCAGGCTGCGAATCTGCCCCTCAACACGCAGGGGCGCCTGGGTGGAGTCGAGGTCAGCGAACAAAGTCCAGTCCACATCATCATTGGGAATCCATTCGGTACCGCTTCCGCTCAGGGTAATCAACATTCGGCAAGGTATCTGATCAATATGAAACCTTGGACACATAGGCGCGCTTAACGTTTCCAGCCGCACCCCAACACGTTCACAACCCAGCAGCTCTCCCAACACTTCGCTGGCCTGGGCTATCTGATCGACCAGCGCGCCGTCCACCCCAGGCGGCAGCTCGCCGGCTGCGGCCTGTGAATCGCCAACTGTCTGCGACCACCGGGACTGTGGTACCCGGCGTGAACGGATCAACGCTTGGGACAAGGTTTCACACAGGCCGGCTTGGGGGCGCGAAACGCTGACAATCTCCACATCTTCGTCGTATATTGCGGCAAAGTCTTCGAGCTGGTTGCTTGTCACCCGGCGCATCAGGCTTAGTCTTCTACTACCTGTTCGCGAATCCATGGCGGGAATGGGTCGGGGTAGCTTTTCCAGACCTGGGGACCCGCAGCCAGTTCTTCATCGTTTAGCAGGCACGCATCCAGTGCACGTTGTGCTTGTTGTTCGTCCAGTTCTTGTCCGATAAAAACAATTTCCTGCCGCCGGTCGCCATAGGGTGCTTCGCATTTGCTCTCTATCGCCGCTCTATGTTCCGAGTGTTCAGGCCACTGATCCTGAGGCACTGCTGACCAGAATAAACCCGCAAACCCGTGATTCATGATGCCGCCCGCCTGGGACCACGAGCCCGCCAGATTAAAGCGCGAAGCCAACCAGAAGAATCCCTTTGATCTAACAAGGTTTCCATGGCGCCAACCTGCCGTCAGAAAGTCGTAGAGTCTCTGCGGATGGAAAGGCTTACGCGCCTGGTAGACAAAACTGCCTATACCGTACTCTTCGGTTTCCGGCATGTGCTCACCGCGAAGCTCAGCAAGCCAGCCCGGGGCATTGGCCGCCTCTGCCATATCAAACTTACTAGTCCCGAGAATCGTCTTGGGTTCAATTTTCCCGTGTTCGGCAATAACTACCTCCGCTCCGGGGTTCAAGCGGCGCAGCGTCGCCAGCAGCGCGTCGGTCTCGGAGCCTTTGAGCAAGTCGGTCTTTGTGACCACAATGACGTTACTGAACTCGACCTGGTCGATGAGCAGGTCGGCAATGTTGCGCTCGTCGTCTTCGCCAATTTCCATGTTCTTGTTTTTCAGGCTTTCAGCTTCCGCCATAAGTTTGGGGAAATTGAACGCATCAACAACGGTCACCATGGTATCTAGCCGAGCAACCGAAGACAGAGACCGGCCTGATTCGTCTTCGAACGTAAACGTCTCAGCAACCGGCAACGGTTCGGAAACGCCGGTTGATTCGATCAGCAGGTAGTCAAAGCGATCCTCGTCCGCAAGCCGGGCCACCTCAATCAGCAAATCCTCTCTAAGGGTGCAGCAGATACAGCCGTTGGTCATCTCCACCAGTTTCTCATCAACCTGCTGAAGGGAAACGTCTTCTCTCAACAGGTCAGCATCGATGTTGACCTCACCCATGTCGTTGACAATGACGGCAACCCGCAGACCTTGCCGATTATTAAGCACATGATTCATGAGAGTCGTCTTGCCGGCGCCAAGAAACCCGGACAAGACCGTAACAGGAAGAGATTGGTTCAACGCTTTCTCCAGCTCAGTAAAATGTTATAACATAACATTTTATACCCAGGATTCAAGCATGCCAAAAGCACCCGGGGCGGTGAATTCACATTTGGGAGCATGTGATCCACATCCCTTGGCTTGACGAAACATACTGTTTATTTATACAGTATCCGCCCAAGTATGAGTATCTCACCATGCTGTCCAGAACACCCCCCACATTTCGGTTACGCCGGTTACTGCGTTGTTATCGAATTTACCGTTATCAAACCCGGCAGCTAAACAGGGGACTGCCGGAAGAGAGGCTGTTAAAGGAAGAGCGATTAAACGAGGGGTTACCCAAACAAGGACAGTTCAAACAAGGACAGTCAAAACAACGACAGTCAAAACAGAGACACTCAAAACAGAGGCGGTCACAAAAAGAGCGGGAAAAAACAGCGGGACATCCGTGCCAATAAGTTCAGCCCGGACACTTCCCAATCATCACCTGCTGGCCCAATCACTACCCACGGGATAGTATCACCGGCCCCACTCCCGCCATGCCACCATGGCCACCAGCCTATTGGGTTTCGCGGATTGCTGCCCGAAGCACCTCAGCCATAAACTCAAAGTGTTCCGGCTCGCTGATAAAGGGTGGGGCAAATTGCAGGGTGTCTCCCCCCCAACGCACATACAGCCCCTTCTCCCAGCACTGAATGCCCACCTCATAAGGACGTATCAATCCATCACCGTCCCGAGGCGCAAACTGCAACGCGCCGGCCAGACCAAAATTACGGATATCTGTCACCCAGTCCACCTCCCTGAAACTGTGTAGTACCTCTTCCAACAACGGCGCCAGGGCTCTGGCCCGGCCGGGCATATCTTCCCGGGTAAACAGGTCTAAACAAGCCAGTGCTGCCGCGCAGCTTACCGGGTGGCCGGAGTAGGTATAGCCATGGGGCAAGGCTACCGCGTGATCAGCAACGTTGTGCTCAAACGCCGCCCGGATTTCGCCGGTTGTTAATACCGCCCCCATGGGCACCGCGCCATTGGTGAGGGCCTTGGCCAGGTTCATGATATCCGGCACCACGCCAAAGGTGTCCGCCGCAAAAGCCTCACCAGTACGGGCAAAGCCGGTGATCACCTCGTCGAAAATCAACATGATCCAGACCCCGGGGGGCCATGCGGGTCAAACGCTCTGACAATTCATATACCTGGGGGTGCCCGTACTGAAAGGCCGACGCATAGTCCAGAATTTTAAGTTGCCGGGAAACCGCCTCAGCAATCTCCGGGCGGTTGTGTCCTTACCCACAACACCACAGTCCGCTGAGGCTGTCGAAAACACGCCGTCCGGTATCATCCATCAGATAACACCCTTGCGCCCCGACAATGATCCGTGGGGACCGTGCAAATCCGGTGGCCGCCGTAAACGGCATCCAATATGCCGGGGTATATCCGGTAGTTGTGTCAGACATGTGCCCGCCATCACCAAAACAGGAAATTTACTACGAAAGCGCATGACCATTCATCCATCCCGAACGCAATCAGGCCAAACGGAAGACGAGCACTCAAGCAAAGTGCGAGACGTGAACAACAATGTCAGGCACGATGCCAGAGTCTGCCACCCTGCCCCGTTGTTGGGTATACTGCTTTTGAGCCTGTCCACCGCAGGCCGTTCCACTTATCTCAACCGGTGAACAAAAGTACAATCTCCACAAACACAATCCCATACTGCTGAGGATATCCTCCAGTCCGTCTACGGGTACAAAAGTTTCCGCGGCCAGCAAGCCCGGATCATCCATTGGGTAACCGAAGGCGGGGACGCCCTGGTGATAATGCCCACCGGGGGCGGCAAATCCATTTGTTACCAGATTCCCGCGTTGCTGCTGCCCGGGGTGACCCTGGTGGTTTCGCCGCTCATTGCCTTAATGCAGGATCAAGTCATGGCCCTGCAACAATTAGGCATTCAAGCCGCCTTTCTGAACTCCAGCCTGTCCGCCGCGGATCAGTACCGGGTGGTTGACCAGGTCAGGGCGGGTGAACTGCGTCTGTTGTACGTTGCCCCGGAACGACTGCTGCAAACGGAAACCCTGGCCTTTCTCAGCCAGTGTAAGGTCAGCCTGATTGCCATCGACGAAGCCCACTGTGTCTCAGCCTGGGGACATGATTTCCGCCAGGATTATTTGCAGTTGGACCAGTTGGCCGGCACTTTCGCCGGGGTGCCCCGCATTGCATTAACCGCTACCGCGGATCAGCGCACTCGGGATGACATTGTTGAACGCCTGGCTCTGAATAATCCGCGGACCTTTATCCACGGCTTCGACCGGCCCAACATCCGCTACACGGTGCTGAGCAAAACCCAGCCTCAACAACAGCTTCTCACCTTCCTCAAAGATCGCCGGGACCAGGCGGGCATTGTTTACTGTCTGTCGCGCAGGAGTGTGGAAACCACTGCCCAGTGGCTGTGCCGGGAGGGGTTTAACGCCCTGCCCTATCATGCCGGCCTGCCCTCAGAGACCCGTCAGCAACATCAGGAGCAGTTTTTGCGCAAGGACGCGGTAGTGATGGTGGCCACTATTGCGTTTGGCATGGGTATCGACAAGCCCGACGTGCGTTTTGTGGCCCACCTGGATCTGCCCAAGAGTATGGAATCTTACTACCAGGAAACCGGGCGCGCCGGCCGGGACGGTGACCCGGCGGATGCCTGGATGGTCTACGGCTTACAGGATGTTGTCCGCCTCAGCAAAATGCTGGAGGATTCTGCTGCTGAAACGTCCCACAAGCGCATGGAGCGGGGCAAGTTAGATGCACTGCTGGGATGGTGTGAGGTCACCACCTGCCGGCGGGCTGAATTGCTCCGCTACTTTGGC
>JANQMF010000121.1 GCA_028280225.1 Pseudomonadales bacterium
AACCCCTTCTTTACAAGGCCCGCAGTTTTGACAAGATTTGAACACCTCAACAGCCACCCGTTGGCCCGGGCTTACGCCCCAGCGTTGCGCAGCCTGTTCACCAATGTCTTCAACTATTCCCACCACCTCGTGCCCGGGAATAAAGGCGTGGCGGTTTTCCAACAGGCCGGTGTACTGCTCGTGGTCGGTGCCACACAGTCCACAGGCCTCGATACGCAACAAACCGTCCCGGGGACCAATTTCCGGCAGGTCAAATTGCCTGAGCTCAAAATTTCTCGGAGTGGTGAGAACCAGGCCGCTTGCCCGCCGGGGGTTAGCCCCGGGCGCCATCAAACCATTCCTCGAATCCGGCCGGCGCATAGGGGCCCACCACCACCTGTTCAGCCACACCGATACCCCGGCGCTGGCCGTCGCTGACCTTCACAACTTGCTGGACATGGATGTTTTCCGGCTGCAATAGATCCAATTCGTCGGGGGTAAAAGATTCGTGTCCCAGTTCCAGTTCACCCTGCCAGGCCCCCTGTTTCCACACCGGGTGTCCATAACCCAGGCCTTTAAACTGGAACCGCAATATGGGTTCCATTTCGATGGTGCGAACTTGCCCTTGTAAGTTGATGAGATCAACTTCCAGATGCCGGGCCAGACGGGTACCCGGATGATAGCTGACCCGATGGACCGCGGTGGCCATGTGTTCCACCCGCCCATCCTCCACACCGGGAATGTCTTCGGTTGAGGTGTACAAAGGGGCGGTGAGACCCTCACGGCACAGTACCTCACCCTGCTGACCGTCAAAGAATATGGCATGAGTGATGTGATCATCCCAGATAAGTGGTGTCCACAGGAAAAAAATACCCCGTGGCTTAACCGGCGCCCCGCCACTTTCCGGTTCGCCCACACCCCTGCGCCCCCAGGAACGGTCCTTTGTGGCATGACAGGTTGCAGGATCAACCTTAATCTCGCCTTCCGGGGTGCGGATGATTCCCTGCCAAACGCCAAATTGGTCAAAGCGGGTGGCATCCATCACGCGCCTTGGGCCCTGCCACAGAATTTGCCGTTGTTCCTGAATGGAGGCCGTCCGGGCGGAAAAGGTCAGATCACAGGCCAATCCACTGGCATTATCGTCCAGGATAACCCGGGTTTGACGCATCGGTTCGATGATTTCCAGACGCATGGGGCCCACACTCATGTCCGTGCGTTCATCCGGAGCCCTTCTTGAACCATAGAAACAGTGTTGCCGTCCACCCGCTTGGATGGCGCTGAAGGCACAGTCCTGGATACGGCGATGAGGATAAACGGCCATGCCCAGACCAAAGTAGTAGCTGCCGTCGTCCGCATAACCGTTAAACCAGGTTCTGTCATAAACGTTCTGGTCGCTACTTAAGGGTTGCGCCAGGGGCTCCGGGGTCTGATGGACCGGATAATCATCTAGTTTGTTTAGCACACGGGTCTCCTGAATTTTCAAAGACAATTTTAAGTAACATAGATTTCAGCGGTGGCAAACAGCCTGTCTTCGCGGGCTGAATACCAATGCGCTCAGCCCGGTTGTGCAACCGGCAAAGAAGCTCCCTTACTCAGAGCGTATCAGGCATTACGGACCGACGCCAAAACATATCCGTAAGGCGCACCTGAAAAATGATGGCAAAGTTTGCCCAAAGCAAACCGGCAAAGACAATCCAATGTAGCGGTTGCAGCCATAACATAACAACCCCAAACCCCAGCAACACAATGGTATTTGCACCCGCCAGCAGGTAGTCCCGATAGGATGCGGGCGGCGTGCGGGCAAAAAACGCCGCGTTTTCCGCATCCCGTCTGGCGCGGCGGAAGGTCACCTGACTGGACCAGGCCATTGCCGCAAAAATCAACCCCATGATCAGAAACCATAAGCCCAGGGTGCCGGCACCCAGGGTCTCGACCAGCCAGAACTCCATAACCCCAACAAAGAAGGGGAAGGCCAGATCCCAGGTGGTTGGGATCCAGCGAAAGCGCATGACCATGGTGCTGTATATCAGCCACACTAACAATATCCCCAACAAGGTCGCGACAATCTGCATCCACTCCAGCAGCGAGCTGAAGGACCAGACAAAAAGATGATTGCTTGCGGTAATGTGAACCCACATAAATTCCAGCGCAAGGGCTTGCACGATACTGAGCAGTGTCAACAGGACCGTGGGCAGATTGTCTTTGACACGTTGGGTAATTTCCGGTTGCGACACTTTGATTTCCATCCAGACCAGGTGTGCTGAGTATAGGCCGTGTGTTCAGTGGTCAGCTACCCTTAACCCAAGCTGACTCTCGAACTATGAATCTGCTGAAGCAGCAGACTCATCCCCTGTTTGATCAACAATCTGTACCTTGGTTAACAGATCGCTGAGCTTGCGGACCATGATGGCAAACAAAGAAAAGTCCACTTCCCCAACCGCCATATGCTGCATATCATCCAATGCCCCAAACCACACCCGGGTAAAGGTTGGACGTTCGGCAAGCCAGCCGGCAAGATCCCCGTCTGCACCCTCCAGGACCAACGCCCCTAAAAGATTTTGCTGGGTGAACAAATCATCCAACAAAGACTCCTTTTCCATGGCCTGCCAATGGGTCTGGGTGTGGGCGTCAAGAAGCTGTGTGGACAGGCTATTTATTTTCAACTCATCCCCAACCCGGGCGGTTACCTCCATCAATGTCAACAGGTCCCCTTGACGCTGTTGGCTGGTATCGATGACCGCAAGCCACCGGGCCAGATCCGCCGCCTGGGCCGATTTCTGCGCAAGCTCTAAAGGCAGGCCGGCACCCAGCAGGATGTCGCGCCGCTGGCTCAACTCCATTGCTTTATCGCCGGCATCACCGTTGCTGTGTTCCAGCAATTGCAGGATGGAAGGTTTAAAACGGTCAACAAGCGTTTCAAGAGAGCTTGTCAAATTGACATGTCTTAACATCCACCGGGTAGACCGGCGCCCAAGCTGGGCAACTTCCGCCAACACTTCCAACTGCATGCCGGCGGAGATTCCGGGTGTTGTGCGTATGGCCTCAAACCACGCACCAAAGTCAAAACACTCCGCCACTACAACAAAGGCACGCACCACATCCGCAACGGTATTACCCGAGGACTCCACCATGTGTGTTAAAAAACTCAAGCCCATCTGATCGATAAGCTCATTGGCCAGCTGGGTAGCCATAATCTCACCGACAAGGCGGTGTTTATCCAAACGACCGTGATAACGCTCCACCATGGTTGCGGGAAAGGCGGAAAATACCCGCCGGGCCAGCAAAGGCTCCATGGGCAACCGCGCCTGGATGAGTTCGTTTTTAACGTGGGTTTTGGTATAAGCCAGCAGCACAGCCAGTTCCGGGCGCGTAAGACATTGGCCGTTAGCGTATCGTTCAGCCAGAATATCATCACTGGGCATATACTCAATTTGCCGATCGAGGTCCGCATGGGCACACAGATAGGCAATAAGCCGCTGGTACTCAACAGCGCGGCTGGCACAGTGTCCATGCGCCAGGCTCAGGGTTTGAGCCTGGTTGTAGTTGTTGGTCAGTACCAGTCCGGCAACCTCGTCGGTCATCGATTCCAACAATATATTCCGCTGCTTGCGAGTCATGTCTTCGCTCTCGACCAACTCGTTAAGCGCCACCTTGATGTTGACTTCGTGGTCCGAACAATCCACCCCGGCCGAATTGTCGATAAAATCCGTATTAACCTTGCCGCCGTGGAGAGAAAACTCGATACGTCCAAGCTGGGTTGCCCCCAGGTTGCCGCCTTCGCCAATGACCTTACAACGCAGCTCACAGCCATTCACCCGCAAATGGTCATTGGCCCGGTCGCCGACAGCGTCATGACTTTCGCTTGACGCTTTAATGTAGGTGCCTATCCCACCGTTCCAAATCAAGTCCACCCGGCTCTTGAGCAGGCGATTAATCAATTCGTCCGGCGCCAGTTGGTCTTCGCTGATACCAAAACAGGCTTTGACCTCATCAGACAGCACAATGGACTTATCCGCACGGGAATAGACGCCCCCACCGGCACTGATCAGCGCCGGTTGATAGTCAGTCCAGGTTGAACCGGCCAGGGCAAACAGCCTTTCGCGCTCCTTAAAGCTGTCTTCGGGCTGGGGACTGGGATCTAAAAAAATATATTGATGATTAAACGCTGCCTGCAGGCGCAATTGACGGGACAGCAACATGCCGTTGCCAAATACATCCCCGGCCATGTCCCCAATTCCCAACACCGTGACGGGCTCAGTCTGGACATCCATGCCAAGCTCCGCAAAGTGCCTTTGGACCGACACCCATGCACCCCGGGCCGTGATACCCATCTTCTTGTGGTCGTAACCATAGGAGCCACCCGAAGCAAAAGCATCGTCCAACCAAAAACCATAACCCGCGGCAACGGCATTTGCCGTATCCGAGAACGTGGCGGTGCCTTTGTCCGCCGCTACAACCAGATAGGGATCCGGCGGATCGTAAGCCTTGACGCGCGCAGGCGGCTGTATCTCACCACCTTGAATGTTGTCCGTCACATCCAGCAGACTGCTGATAAAGTCACGATAACACTCCACACCACTGACACTGCCCTTAACCACAAATCCTCCCTTGGCGCCGGTGGGCACAATAACGGCATTTTTGACCACCTGGGCTTTTACCAGACCCAGCACCTCGGTACGAAAATCTTCCAGGCGGTCGGACCAGCGGAGCCCTCCCCTGGAGATTGATCCACCACGCAGGTGTACACCCTCAACGTGGGGGGCACTGACAAATACTTCAAATTCGGGTACGGGCACGGGCATCTGGCCGAGCGCTGCCGGCTGAAACTTGATCGCCAGACAGGGGCGCGGATGGCCCTGTTCATCCTCAACAAAGTAGTTAGTTCTCAGACTGGCTTCGATCAGTTCCAGAAATCGCCTTAAAATCCGGTCCTCATTCAACAGGGCCACATGATCCAGCGCCTCGCCAATCCGCAACACCGTAGCGCGTTGTTGATCCTCCTCCCCTTGCGGGGCAAACCGCTGATTAAACAGGTTAATCAGATCCGCGGCGATACCCTTGTGCTTAAACAAAGTATCGCTGATGGCATACTGGGAAAAGCCAAACCGGGTCTGTTTCATATATTGAGCGTAAGCGCGTAAGACACTGACTTCCCGCCAGCTTAGACCGGCAAATAAAATCAACCGGTTAAGCCGGTCATCTTCCACCCGGCCCTGCCAGATGCGCACAAAGGCATCGTTAAATCCGACACCCACCTGCTGTACATCAACAGTTTGATCAAATCTCAATTCATAGTCATGGACCGCCACCGCTGCCTTGGTTTGCCGCCGGACCTCGTAGGGGTGTTCACCGATAACGCGTAATCCCAAATTTTCCAACTTGGGCACCACATCGGATAAGGGTAAGGGTGCCCCAAGGTGAAAGATCTTCAGGCGCAATACCGCCTCGGTGTCCTCGGGCAAACGATAAAACTGTGTGGACAATTCATGCTCATCCAGTTTTTCAATTTCCGTGATGTCATCCATCGCCGCTCGGGCGGTAAACCGTTCCCGGTAACCCGCCGAAAACGCTCTGACATATTCCTGATGCAAACTTCGGCCCAAAGTTTCGCCAAAGCGGAGCACCAGCACATTCTGTAATTCAGAATTCCAATCACCAATAAGATCAGCAATCCGGTTTTCCAACTCGACCCGGTCCACATCCTTGCGCCCGGTTGGACTGATGCGAAGATTAAAATGTACCCGCACCAGGATCGATTCCGATAACAAGATATCGTGATCAGAATCTTCCGCGTCAAAGGTTTCCACAAGCAACGCGTTAACCGCCAGACGCACCGCGGTGCTGAATAAGTCCCTGGGCATGTAGACTAATACAGAAACAAATAACCCATAAGCATCGTAACGCGGAAAAACACGAACCTTGCGCCGCTCATGGATATCGGTGATCACCATGGCCGTATCCAGCAACTCCTGCTCCCTGATCTGGAACAGTTCATCCCTGGGATAGGTGGCTAACACCTGGGCTAAGACCTTGCCGTCAAATCCCGCCGGATCAAGGCCGGACTGAATAAGCGTATTGGCCACCTTTTGCCGGACAACCGGGATATGTTCGGGAAACTCCTGATAAACCCTGGACGTATAAAGACCCAGGAACCCCACCTCACCAATGACCTGACCCTGCTCGTCAAACCGCTTGATACCCACATAGTCCGGATACGCCGGACGATGCACTCTGGAACGGGTACCGGACTTGGAGAAGGACAGCAGTGACTTGTCCATCAAGAATTTTTGTGCCCGTTCCGGCTGGTGATCCAGTCGCCGGGTGGTTGCGGCAGAGCGCAGACGCATGACCCCAAGCGCGGGACCGCTCTGGCGGATCAGGCCGTCGGTATAGACAAATTCCCGGTAGCCCAAGAAGGTAAAATGATTGGCCAACAGCCACTGGAGGAACTGAATGCCTTCTTCAACTTCAGCAGCATCCAGGGGGGGTGGATGTTGCTGGAGGTCGTCAATAATTTCATGCAAACGCCCTTTAAGCAGATCAAAGTCTGTCACCACCGCCTGCAGATCCCGGGTCACCGCATCCAGCTGGGCTTGCAGTTTTGGCAAAGCCTCATCTTCCTGACGATCTATTTCAGCATAGATCAGTACTTCCCTGTGCGGATGCGCCAGATCCATCGACAGGTTGGTCACCGTACCGGAATCATCCCGATCCACACCTAATACAACATTGTTCAAGTGATGTGTGGTCAAGCCGTCGTGGGACAGCGCAATCAGAATGGAGTCCACCATAAAGGGCATATTCGGCGCGGTGACCATGACCACACTGTGGCTGGACTGCCACCCATCCCTGGCGCTGACGGGGTTCAACAGGTCAATCGTCACCTGACCGGATCTACGGTTTCTGATCCGCCGGAGGGCTTCGATGGTGGCCCCGGCATCGTCGCTGACGTCCCGGGCCGCCAGATCTTCCTCCAACGTGCGCGCCCAGAAGAGTTGAGCAAATTTTTGATGTAACGGATACTGATCAGCAGACAGGCGTATCTGTAAGTGACGCAACAACCGGCCAATATAAGAATTATCTTCCACCCACATTTCTCCCCTTTTGGAACCACAACCGATAGTCTGTTGCCCGCTAAACCATCTTACGCCCTGACTAGCCGATATAAATACCACGATATCCCCACCCGGTGTACCCGGCTGAAGGCACCAATGCTAAGCTTGCCGGATACCGGGCAAACATTAGAAAAATAAGGAATACCCATGACTGTGTCTTTAGCTGTCGACAACGATATTGCGCTCATCACCATCGATGATGGCCACAAAAACGTGATCAACCATGAGGTATTGGACGAACTGGAGCACTGCTGGGCCCAGGCCAGGGCGGCCAAGTGCACCATTCTCCAGGGGCGGCCCGGGAGCTTTTGTGCAGGTTACGATATTACCGTGATGACCGGATCCGATCCCACGGCAGCCAGAGACCTTGGCCATCGCGGCGGTAAATTTGCCTATGCCTTGTACAGCAGCGACAAACCCGTTGTGGCTGTTTGTACCGGGCACGCCTTTACCATTGGCGCGGTCTGGCTGGCCTGTTGTGATGTTCGAATTGGCGAACAGGGCGCCTACAAGTACGGCATGAGTGAAGTTGCGCTGGGGGTGGCTTTTTCCGCCTGGCCCTTACAGCCCATGAAGGCACGCCTGAATCCGGCACAACACATCCCTGCCCTGTTGCACTCACGCATATACACACCTGAAGAAGCCGTATCCGCAGGCTTTATCGACGAACTTCAAGCCACCGGGGGTGGTGCGGCACGTGGCCTGGAAGTAGCCGCCCAGCTGGCTGAGCTCCCCCAGGCCGCTTATGCAAAAAGTAAACATGAGCTGCACAAGGACGCCCTGGCCATTATGGCGGCGGACCTTGGCATTGAGCCGTAGTCCGCGCAAACGCCAAACTAGGATCTGGGGGCACTCTATGCCAGGATAGGGACTTATCAGGAGGTTTTTATGACTCAAGCCAAGGCACAAATGTCGGCATACATACCTTCCCTTGAACTGACCCGGGGCCAGGCTGCCCCCATTGCAGCCAACGGTGGTCTGTCGTATATGTCCCTGGACCGCAACGGAGACGCGGGCACCACCGCCGCCACGGAAGATGCCCTGGCACAAATTCGCCGCGGAGAAGGCCAGGCGGTTATCGATATGATCAACAATGCACCGCCCGGGCCCATTCAAACCAAGTGGGGTCTGGGCTTTCGCCGCTATGCTGAGTGTCTGGAATATATCAAGGCACAAAAGCTGCAAGCGCCCGAGGGAGGCATTGTGCTGCCCATGCGGTACACCGTGTACGAACAACCCTCTTATTCCATCGTTTCCTCCAATGCACTGTGGCAGGATCCGTTAAGGGTTGAGGACGCCAAGGCCCTGAAGCAGGACGAATACGACAACAACCGCCGCTGTCTGTACTTTCCGCAAACCCTGCGCGATGCAAGGCGCATTGCTGAGTACTACCCTGGCCTGGACCCCAGATCGCCCGAGTGCATGGACAAGCTTGGGGTTTCGTTAGCCCATTGCGAATCCAGGTGCAAAAACTTCTACGATGCCGCGGAAGTGGAAGCCGTCTACTATCCGGAGATGGAGAAACTCCTGTTGGAATTTTTCCCCGGTGCAACGGATGCGCTGGTCTACAACCACGATGTCTTCGACAAGGATTACGACGGTGACCGCACGGAAGATCAAGCCAACAAAAACCCAGGCGTGAACGCAAACTACGCCAATCTGGTTCACAACGACCTGAATGATAATAGCGGCCGGGTGCGTTGCCGGGAGTTGTTGACGCAAAACCTGCGCAATTTTGGCCGCCTGCAAAATTACACGGAAGCGGAAGCTGACGCCAAAATGTCAAAGCGGTTCATGTCCATTAACCTGGCCAAACCCATGCAGACTGTGCAGCAGAACCCATTTGTTTTGTGTGCATGGCCGTCTTTTGCCGACCAGCCCTATATCACCAACTACCGGGTTTATGATGACCGTGTTGGTGAAACCACCCGCTTTACCTACCGGCCCGAACACGATTGGTACTGGTTTCCACAGCAGACGCCAACGGAAGTTTCCATGCTGAAATGTTACGACTCCGTCACCGACGGCTCGGTATCCCGCTGGTCCTTTCATTCAGCCGCCATCGATCATGCCGCGCCCGAGGATGCGCCGTGCCGTAAAAATCTGGTCGTGCGTTCCTTTGTCTTCTTTTAGCAGAACCCGGATGACACCCGGTATATTTTTAGGCAGCGGTTAACGAAGTACGGCACGCTCCATAATGCTGCGGTTACCGCGCTGCCAGAATAATTTAAGGGTCACCGCGTGAATCCGCCAATGACCGTCAATTTTGCTCAGCAGATCGGTATAGTAACCACCTATGGCATAACCACCATCGTCTCCAGTATCTTCATTGGGATTTTGATTGGGCTTTTTGTTGGGCTTTTTATTAGGACTCCCCAAAAAGTGCTCCGCCTTCATATACATTAGGCATTGTGCTTCGTTGCCGGCAACGTCGACCAGCGGATTTGTCATGACATGCTGGGTGGCGTCAAGACCGTCAAACAATACCTTACAGTTTGCAACCCAATCATCCGCGGCAAGGGTCTGCGCTGGCTGACCACTGTAGTCTGCAAAGTCCATGGTGATACGATCGGTAAACACCGAACGCAACAGCACATAGTCTCGCGTATCGATGCCCAGGGCATATTCATACCTGCGCCGTACAATTTCGTTGTAATCAGAAAACTCCACCTGCATTGTGCCGCCGCTTTGATATTCCAAAGCCAAGATTGTGTGCTTTCCAGGAAAGCTAAACAAGATTAAGATGCCGGGATTCGAGTAAACGGACATCAGCTTGGAGTATTTCCCCAACCTGCCCAGTGAGCACTTTGCCAATCCTGGTGCCTGGGCGGCAACCATGCAGGCACAGGGTTGGCATGGGGTCTGCGCCAGCGATCACCTGATGATTGGTGCCAATCAATATCCCCATGTATTTGTCACAGCCATGGCCATGGCTGCGGCAACTACGTCGATAAAAATCACCACGTCTTTTGCCAACAATCTGTTTCGCTCGCCGGTGGAATTTGCCCAGGCTGCCATTGCCCTGCAAACGTTTTCCGGCGGGCGTTTCGAAGCCGGCCTGGGCGCGGGGTGGGCAGAACAGGAAATCCGCGCCATGGGTATGGACTATCCCGAACCCGGGGTCAGAGTGAGCATGTACGTGGAAGCGTTACAGATTGCCGCTTCGCTGTTACACAGCGGGCAATGCCGGTTTGACGGTCGGTATTACCAGGTGGACATTGCCGGGGAAATTGCCATTGGTCCGCTGGCCGACAAACCACCTCCGCTGATTGCATCTGCAGGTGGGCCGCGGGCAATTCGTGAGGTTACACCCCTGGTCGACCGGGTGGAGATAAAGGCCAGCGCCCGAAGCACACGTGGCGGCGCCCTGGACATGGCGACCATGGCCACGGTAACGGAAGAGGAAGTCATCACCAATGTCAACCGGGTCAAGGCCATCAGCGCCGACAAACCCCTGGGCATATTCATTCTGGTTGGGGCCGGGGAAGGTGCCGGGGTTTCTGCCCTGCAAAAAGCCATGGGCAACGGCTACCTGGGACAATTTGTGGGTCATCCTCAAGCCGTAGCCAACAACTTAGCGCAACTTTCCGGCCTGGGCATTGACCGGGTACAACTCACCGAGCTGGTGCCGGGCTCTCACACCGCCCTGGCGGAATTCCTGCTGTAATCCGGACCACGCTGTTAGACGATCCGGCCGCCACGGGCCGGCGTATACGCACCATCCTTGAACACCACTTCACCGTTGACCAGCACCGCATCGTAACCTTCAGACCGGCGCACATAGCGCCGCGCCTCGCCGGGAAAGTCGCTGACAAATTCATCGTCCCCGCAGTGGACGGTGCCGATATCAAAGATCACCAGATCCGCAGCCTTGCCGACCTCAATGGTGCCCCGATCCTTCAGCCCCCAATCCGCGGCCACTTCGCCGGTCATACGGTGCACCCCTCGTTCCAAGGTCAATCTGCCCGTATCCCGGACATAGTGCTCCAACAAGTGCGTGGTGTCTCCCGTGCCGCAAAATTGTGTGATATGGGCGCCGGCGTCCGAAGCCCCAAAATGCAGCAGGGGATGATCTATCAACCCGGCAACCGCTTCCTTGTCCGCATTCAGGACGTTCTGCAGCCGGAACTCAGTATCCAGGTTATCCGCCAGGGAAAGATCCAAAACAACCTCACCCAGTTCCTTGCCTTCGGTCTGGGCAATCTCAGCAAGATGGCGGCCCACATAAGATTTATTTTCTTCCGCTTGTACCTGTCCCACCCGCATTAACGGTAACACCCGCCCCATACCCTGAGGGTCCTTCATTTCCGCAACCAGGGTGGCCCGTCTGGCCGGATCGCCAAAGTGAGCCGGGCGTTCGGTTTTCGGCAGATCCATAATGGCTTTCCAACTGGGCATGCCGAACAACAACATGCTGGTTTCGGACAAACGCATATTCATATCAAAGCAGCGCGGCATCACCTGCCCGTATACCCTTGCACCCCGGGCCTGCTCCGCCTCCAGAGCATCCAGAATGTGCCTGGCGTTTAAGTCAGTGGGTGAGGACAATACCGGCTGCAAAGAACAAGGGATCTGTGCCGCAAGACTGATTTCCCCCAGTTCCTTGATATTCTCCAGTTGCTGAGCAGGATCGATGAAATACGGGACTACCTGCCAGATACCCCGGCCGCTTTTTGCCATGGCTTTGGCCAAGGCAATTTTTTCGTCCAATCCGGCAAACCGGCTGGGTACCGGATGCATATTTTCATCCATATCCACATAGGATGAAGAAATACCCGCAGCCCCTGCCGCCATGGCTTGTTCCACCAGCAGACACATGGCCTGGATCTCCTCCCGGGTAGCAGCACGTTCCTGGCTGGCGGGACCCATCACATAGTAGCGCACCGCCGAGTGACCAATCAGGGCGGCGACGTTAATGCCAAGACCGGGTTTGATAAAATCCAGATAGTCCGCAAAACTTTCCCAACTAAAGGGGACCGCCGCGTCAAAGGTCGACTTTTTGATGTCTTCGATCACCCCAAACATGCTGACGATTTTGTGACTGTCCCCGGCCTTGACCGGTGCCAGGCTCAGGGAGCAGTTACCGATGACCACGGTGGTGATGCCATGTTCGATGGAAGGCGTGGCCAACCGGTCCCAGCACAGTTGCGGGTCAAAGTGGGTGTGGATATCGATAAATCCCGGTGCCAGTACATGGCCGCGCGCATCCAGTTCTTCAGCGGTTGT
>JANQMF010000131.1 GCA_028280225.1 Pseudomonadales bacterium
CTTTGGTAGCGGGGGCAGGATTTGAACCCACGACCTTCGGGTTATGAGCCCGACGAGCTACCAGACTGCTCCACCCCGCATCAACAAGGTGGCGAATTATAGGGATGCATGGACACCGCTGCAAGCCGCATTCGCATTGGTTTTCACCACATTTATGTAAATTTTTTTGCTAATTTCCCGACAGGAGGTACTACACCTTCAATCACCCCATTTCCAGGTGATTTCCGCCACCAGGCCCTGCCCTCTACACAACTGCCTTACCCGATGGCACCGCAGCAACCTTTTCCAACCCTTTGAGCAACGACCGCCAGGTGGCGGAATCAACCGAGTGTTGCAGCTCGCGATATGCTTCATCCACCCTGGGCATCACCTGTTGTTCGAGATTTTGCCCCGCTGCTGTTAACGTCACCTCAACAGCGCGCCGATCATCTGCGGAACGGGCCTTGTCGACCAGACCCATGCCGCGAAGGCGATCCACCACCCCCACCAAGCTGGGTGGTGAAATGTAGGTAAGGCTGGCTAATTCGCCAAAACCCATACTTTGACGCTCCCACAAAACACGCAGCACCCGCCATTGCTGTTCGGTTAAACCAAAGTCTTTAAAGATGACCCTGAACCTAGGCAGCACTGCATCCAGCGCCGCATATAACATCATCGGCAAAGACCGGCTGAACTCCTGCATGGGCAAAATCCAATTTATTTAATATATTAATAATTAATTTATTAAACTAATTGGCGGACTGTCAAGGCACGCTAACTGTTGATCTTGTGTATCCCTTACTCCGGGTTGTCGAAGAACTTGCTCCAGCCGGCATCGTGCCCACTGGCAATACCACTGCAGTGGGGGTCAGCCATCTGCAGTGACCAGTCGATGTAGACTTTGCAGTGGTGGTCCTTGGAGGCCACAATCTTTTTGAGCTCAGCACATTTCAGGCGGGCATTAAATATGTCCGCGTTATTGGCTCGAATGACCAGATGATCCATGTTATCCCGGGCACTATTACCCAACTTAAACCCCTGTTTGCCGCTGCTACCGATATTCACCCGGTTACCCAGGGTTTTGCCATCCTTGTCCTTTGCCACAATCTGAATGGACTGGGCAAGGGATTGATGATTGGAGTCCCGGCCGCTGGTTGTTTTATTGGTAAAGTGAATGGTGCATTGGCCGTTGTAGCAGTTGTTCAGAACACAGCACTTGCTGCTATCCGTACAGCCATTTGAAGCACCTGCTGAGGAAGATGCATGTATAAGGGGAGCAAAAAACAGACAGGTGATAAAAAGAATGGGTTTTGTCATTTCCGTTTTACTCTTAGTGGGGCATTCAGATACTAGCGAATGCTAATGGTTGTAACAAGCTGTTTACCAACAGTTACTTCATTTCGCGCACCCGCAAGCCTTGCCTTCAGCGCCGCTCCATGGGAACAAACACCATATGGAAACTACCCTCCGGTTTGTACTTGATACAAACATCCGCATAGAATGGCACGAACCAATAGAATGGCGCCAACCAGAAGGCACGCTTAAGGTGCGAAGGCTCACAACCCTCTGAAGGCAGGACCTGGCGCATGTCGGTCAGGCAGAGGATTTGGGTCGCAAGATGCCCATATCCGGTTTAAAATCACTCCGCATTCAATATTACGTACTAAGTACGTTAAACACCAAGAGGTCATCTTGCCGCGAACCAAGGGAAAACCCCAGCTATCACAGGCTCGAATACTCAGGGCCGCGGTTAAACATGCAGACAAAAACGGCATTGATGGTCTGAGTATGCGCCAGTTGGCCCAACAACTGGATGCAGGTGTGATGTCCTTGTACAACTACTATGCCAGCAAGGACGAACTGCTGGACGCAATGGTGGAATACATTGCGGCAAAGATTGAACAGCCCAAGCCCGGAAGAGACTGGCGGAAATCGGTCACCGGCATATCCACCTCGTTGTATCGTCTGATGGTGCAACATCCCTGGTTACCCGCAATCTGGAATCAAAGGACACTGGGGCCAAACAAGCTGGCCTATATGGAAGCCTTGCTTCGGGTACTCAGAGAGGGTGGATTCACAGTCTCTCTGGCGTGTGACACCTACCACGCCGTGACCGCACATATCGAAGGCTTCTCACTACAATCAGCGCTGTTTCCCATCAAGAAAAAAGATGTGCCGGCCGCCGCAAAAACCTTTTTGAACAGCCTTGAGGATGCGGATTCGATCCCATATTTCGCTGAACACGTACAGCACCATATCGACCACCCCGGTTCACCGGATCGTTTTGGGATGATGCTGAATATGATCCTGGATGGATTTGAGGCCCGTCTATAACCACCACGGAAGGTCTATCAAAAACGTCCGTCTGGCTTTAACCTGGAAGGTACGAGCGACGTTTTGCGCAAAGCGCTCGAGTCTCAAAGACGCGATCTGTCCGGTTCGAATGACGAGCTTTCTCAGGAGTACGTCTTCAAAAACAACATTGCGGACCCGTAAAGAACGCCACATCGTCGTCACTGGGATATATGTCTGGATGCTGAGAACTTTGGTTTTTGTAGTGTGTGCTGGTCAGCGCAGTTATGAAGTTACAAAAACCACCAAAAGAATGGAGTTCTTTGTCAGCAAAAGCGGTACCGGATGAAGGTCGAGTCGCTGAGTCTTCATCTTCGTCAACGGTCACGCTGTTGCGCCACATCTCAAACTCAGCATCCACGCTTACATAGGGTTCGCCCGCATGTATGGACGCGGTACCAGCAGTACTGCCGGGCCCAAGTACTACCGCAGACACCGTGGGAGCCCCATTTGTGGTTAGAGGGAAAAACAATGCTAAAAAGGCGAAACACTTAGTAGATCTTTTAGTAGATCTTTTCATTGGGCACCACCTCCAAAATTGTTGCAAAACTCTTTGATATTGGCTTCCGGACTACCGCTTTGAGTAAAAGAATCATAGAAGCTGGTATAAACCATGTCCCTTCTTGCATGCCACAACAACTCTGAAAGCTGCTCCGATTGGACTGAGTTTAAGACAGCCAGAGCGTCCTGATAGTACTTGTCATATACCCTTACAGCGATTTGATCCATGTCCCTGAGCGTTGTCAAAGAAGATTCGGATGCGCTTTTACTCTTGCACGCTCGAGTGACGGTCCGCGTACGCATTTCGTCAATCATTCGAGGTGTAATGGCCATAATTATTTCGGAAAATTCGTCGGCGGCTTCATCGGAATCAAACCTCATACCATAGTCTCTTAGCATGTCCATGGCTTGAGCACCCATCCAATCATCGTCGAAAATTGTTGCGATCGAACCAAATACAACACTATCCGGAAGCGATCCATCCAATTCGTTGGCAATTGACGCGCTCATCGTAAACAGTCCAAACAGAAGAGAAACAAGCAATGTTCTTTCATGCGAGATCATGTGATCAACCCTCCTGCGTTAGAGATGCACAGCGAAGCTGGGTACTTTGGCTTGCCGAAGCGGTGTCATTGCCCCATAAGACCTTGTGGTCCATCTTTACGTACGAAGCGCCCCATTTTTCATGCCGTATCCAATCAGCAAATCTTTGTCTTTGCCCGGGATCAAATCTCTTCACCAGAAACATGTGGTAGTGCTTTTCATAGATCGATAGTTCTATGTCCTCCAGCGTATCTAAAAGATCAAATATGTTCGATGTTCCCTGTGATTCGTTCTCGCATATTAGTGATCGATAAATATCGTCCATCTCGGCGGAAACTTCCTGCCTTGTCTGGGTTAAATAGTCGACAATTCCCTTCGAAATGACCAGATCTGCGGACATCTCCTTCCCAACAATCGCCAGGGAGGCTCTGTGATTACCAGCTGCACTTAAGTCGGCGACTTTGTTGGTGATGATTCGGAAAGCTATGTGGTTTGGTATTTCAGCTCCGGTTGCCCGATAGCGAAAAACATTTTCGTCGCTCGACGATATTTTGGACGCCCCAAGAACAAGAACTGGTAAGAATAAAATCGCGAAGAAAGATAGTCGGACGACAGGCGGATTCTTGAATTCCATGTGCTTCCCTAGTCAACTAAGGAACAACGATTCTCGCTCTAACGTATAAGAATTGTCAAGCAAACCCCGCGAATATCTTATGAAATACGTTAGATCATTTCAATCTAACTCCGCCTGCGACTATGGTTTTCGATGCAATCAGCCACGCGCTTATGGCTTTAGAAATTTTGAGAATTATCGGTTGAGAGTCTTAACCCATTGGGGCGGTGCGACGTCTCGCTGGGATGGCATCATCAACCGTGTCTAGGGGTTTAGTGAACAATGGTCTAGCCCCCGTTAATTGGGTAGAGCCACCTTCTAGAACCCGCCACCACGTTAATCGATCAGAGCGACGTTTTGCCCAAAGGGCAAAACTCGACAGAGCTCGCGCAAAGCACGGGATCAATGGTGCCGAAGGCGAGACTCGAACTCGCACGGGCATAAGCCCACTACCCCCTCAAGGTAGCGTGTCTACCAATTTCACCACTTCGGCATTGCGGTTAACCATCATCAGGTATCTGAGGAATATCCGAGGAGGGTATATCGCCGTCCATCACCTGATCAACTTGCGGAATGTCGTCATCGCCAAGGTCCGGCACTTCCAGCCCTGCAGGCTCCGGCGATTCCGCCGCATCTTGTGTCTGAACCGCAGTTGGAATACCCAGGGTATTTGCGCTATCCGCCCGCTCCTTGGCGATATACGCCAGCGCAAAAGCGATGGCAAAAAAACCAATGGACAGCCAGGCGGTTAACTTGGTTAAAAAAGGTGCCCCGCCGGCACTGCCGAACATGGTATTGGACGCGCCACTGCCAAACGCCGCACCCACATCAGCACCCTTACCCTGCTGGAGTAATACCAAAACCGTAAGCGCAATGGCGTCCAGTACCAGCAATGACAAAAGAACTGTTTCAAGCGTCGACATCTAATTATCCTGTAGCCTCTTTACTCCGCATTGTCCTTGGACAATGACCCTAATCCGTATCACTCTCTTCAGCCGCTGCCAGAGTGGCTGCCCGACTTATCCCGGCGCGGATGATGGCGGCAAACGAAGCTGCCTGCAACGATGCCCCACCCACCAGGCCGCCATCTATGTCTTCTTCGCTAAATAGCTCCGCCGCATTTTCCGGCTTTACACTACCGCCATACAGAATGCGTATTGCCCCGGCCGCCTGAGCATCATGTTCCGTCAACTTTGCCCGGATAAAGCTGTGCATGGCCTGAGCCTGGTCCGGTGTTGCGGTTTCTCCGGTGCCAATGGCCCAAACGGGTTCGTAAGCAATGGCACCGGCCACCAGGTCAGCACATTCCACACGGTCCAGAACCGCTTCCAACTGCCGTTCAACCACGGCAATTTCCTGTCCGGCTTGTCGCTCGGCTAAGGTTTCGCCCACACAAACCATGGGTTTAAGCCCGCCACGCAGTGCCGCCGCAGCCTTGGTGGCCACAAGATCGTCCGGCTCTTCCTGATCCATACGGCGTTCCGAATGACCAACAATGGTCCATCGCCCGCCCAGTTCAAAAACCATTTCCGCCGCGATTTCACCGGTGTGGGCACCGCTCGCGGCAATACCCACGTCCTGCACCCCGGTCTGCACCCCGTCCGGCAAATGTTCCGCCATGGCAGACAGATAAACCGCCGGTGGCAGCACCGCAACATCCACAGATAACTGCGTACCCCCCATACAGGCCTCAAGGTCAGCTGCTAATGACTCACTAAAGGTCACAATATCCGCAACACAGCCGTGCATTTTCCAGTTCCCGGCAATCAGTGGTTTTCGCATACACCCTTCACCGTCAATTTGGGGGCGCGCAATGGTAAACGCTGGCGCCCCATTTGCCAACTTTTACCCGCGTGCGGATGTGGGGCTGATATCCCGCGGCTGACGCAGAAACAGGGCAACCAGCAGCAATCCCACCAGGGTGATCAAGCACCCCATTGCAGCGGCCCGAAAACTGCCCAGGTGGTCATTGGCCAGACTGAAAAGTACCGGACCAATGGCGCTGCCAAATACCATCAAGGCGGTGTTCAGGCCACTGATCTCACCCAGGTGAAGGGCTCCATAGTGACGTATGAAGGCTAAGTTGGACAGCACCCCCCACAAGCCACCACCCACACCAAAACCAGCCACCAACAGCCAATAACCCCAGCCCGTATCCAGCCGGGTCAGTCCCCAAGCCCCCACAACAAAGGCGGCCAACATCAGAATCAGTAACGGTTTTAAGCGCATATGGTCAGCCAGGGCGCTGGCAGACAGATTGGTGATTAAAGAAACAATGGCCTGAGGCAGAAAGTACGCAAACGCGGCTGCCCGGCTGCGGCCGGCTTCCGCAAAAATCGCCACAATGTGAAAAGTCACCGCGGTACCAAACAGGGCGTGCATACTCAGGGCCGAGCAATACATCCAAAAAACCGGATCGCTCCGGGCTTGGGACACAGAGCTGTCACCACCCACCCCGGCATGGCCGGAACTCTCCCCTTCAGCGCCCTTAACCTGCGCCACCTCAGATGCTGATAACCTGCCACCATCTACCCTGAGGTGGCTTGCATGGGGGTGATCACGTACCAGTAACAAGGCAACCAGGGCAAAACCCAAACCCACCACCACCGCCATACACCACAGAGCCCCACGCCAGCCAAAACTATCAATCAGCAAGGCCAGCAGCAGCGGCGCAAGAGAAAATCCCAAACTGACAAAAACACCACGCAAGCCGGTGACAAAACCCCGGCGCCGCTCGAACCAAACCAGCAACACATTCCTGCTTGCGCTGGTCAGCACACCCTGGCCGCTCAAGCGCACACCAAAGTAGCCCATGAGAATCAGGGGAAAACTGACCCAGGCCAGAGGTAACCCCAGACCTGTGGATATTTCTTCACTCAACCGGTCCAAACCGCTGATCAGAAGCAAGGTGGCCCCCAGGATTACCGAAGCACCCACCAACATCACCCTGGCGCCATACCTGTCATACCAGCGCCCGGCCCGGGTCAACAACAGGGCGCTGCCCAATGTGCCGAACAGGTAGGCACTGGAAAGTTCGGTGCGCGTCAAACCAAACACGCGGATGAACTCGTCCGAGAATACCGCCATCCCCATGGTCTGTCCCGGGATGCTGAACAAAAACCCAAACGTAGAGACCACAGCCACCACCCATCCGTAGTAAACCCGGGTATTGGCTGCCGGGAAAGGCCAGTCCCCCCGCAGTTTTGTCAGCAGCGTGTGTGTATCCCTGGAAATGATACTTACCTTATGGAAATTGTTTTACCGAAAAACAGGAAAGCCAACGCTCGATTGAACCGCCTGTTGTGAGAGAAGTGCCTAAAGGCTCGCGCCCTCGGCAACAGACGCCAGTTGTGTGGCAATGGCCTGTACCTGCTGATGATCTTCACCTTCGACCATAACCCTCAGCAGCGGTTCGGTGCCCGAAGGACGGACCAGAATGCGGCCCTGATCGGCCAAAACTGCTTCCTGTTTACTCACGGCATCTGCCAGTGCAGCAGACTTCGCCGTTTCACCGGGATCCGGGACCTCAACGTTAATCATCACCTGAGGCAGCTTATCCATACCATTAACCAGTTGGCTAATGCTTTTTTGCTGATCTTCAATGGCCAACAAAACCTGTAAGGCTGCAACAATGGCATCCCCGGTACTGGTCAGGTCCAGGCACAGGATATGCCCGGACGCTTCTCCACCCAGGGACCAGTTGTTTTTGTGCAACAATTCGGTCACATAACGGTCGCCAACCTGGGCCCGGGTAAAAGGAATTTGCAGCTCGTTAAGGGCTTTTTCCAAACCCAGATTGCTCATGACAGTGCCAACCACACCACCATTCAACTTACCCTGTTGCCGGCGGTGGGCCGCAATCACGTAAATCAGTTCGTCACCGTCAAGAACCTGCCCCTGATCATTGACCATCAAAACACGGTCGCCATCTCCATCGAAGGCAATACCCATATGCGCCTGTTCCGCCAGCACTTTCTGCTGCAGCATCTGCGGATGCGTGGAGCCGCAATTTGCGTTTATGTTGGTCCCATCGGGTTCAGCCCCAATCACCGTGACCTGGGCACCTAGTTCTTCAAACACCCGGGGGGCAACATGATAAGTTGCCCCGTGAGCACAATCCAAAACAATCCGCATCCCACGCAAACTAAAGCCGCGCGGCACGGTGGCTTTGCAAAACTCAATATAACGTCCGGCGGCATCCGGCACGCGTGAAGCCTTGCCTAACTGGTCAGAACTGACACAGACCATGTCCTGCTCAAGCTGCCTTTCAATTTCCAGCTCAACCTCGTCGGGTAATTTGTTACCCGCACCGTCAAAAAACTTAATGCCGTTGTCGTAGTAGGGATTATGGGAGGCACTGATGACAACCCCCGCGTCCGCGTGAAGGGTGCGCGTCAGGTAAGCAATTGCCGGTGTGGGCATGGGGCCAATAAGACTGACATTGGCACCGGCAGCGGAGATGCCGCTTTCCAGAACCGACTCCAACATATACCCTGAGATGCGCGTATCCTTGCCGATGATGATATGGGCTTGACCCTTTTTCGCAAAAACGGTGCCAACCGCCCAGCCAAGCCGCAGGCAGAACTCCGGGTTGACCGGGTGTTCGCCAACCCTGCCTCGAATACCATCGGTGCCAAAGAACTTCCTACTCATCGTTTATCCCCACTCCACTCAGCCCAACCGGGTTTGCGGGGCTGTTTACCGCGTCAAATACCTGCAACATATCCCGGCTGGCCGCCACATCGTGTACCCGTAGAATGTTGGCGCCATGCTGCACCGCTATTAACCCTGCCGCAATACTAGCATGAACCCGGTCGTGCACCGCGCGGCCGGTGATTTTGGCAAGCATACTTTTGCGGGAAAGCCCAACCAGTACCGGCACACTCAGCGCTGCAAATTTTTTTAATCCACGCAGCAGAGAGAGATTGTGTTGCAGGGTCTTGCCAAAACCAAAGCCGGGATCCGCAACCAGCTGCGTCTTGCTGATGCCGGCCTGCTGACAGGCGTCGATCCGCTGTTGCAAGAACTCAAATACCTCATTTTCTACATCCCGGTAATGGGGATCAGCTTGCATATCCCTGGGGGTGCCCTGCATGTGCATCAATACATAACCCACCGACGATTGGGCTACCAGTTCCAACATCGCCTCATCCCTGCCGGCACTGATGTCGTTGATCAGATGTACACCCGCCTCTATTGCCGCCGCGGCAACACGAGTGTGTCGGGTATCTACCGAAAGAATAATATCCATCCCCTGCAGAGCTTTTATAACAGGCAGGACCCGGGCCAGCTCTTCGTCTTCACTCACCGGGGTTGCACCCGGGCGGGTGGACTCACCGCCAATATCCAGTATTGCAGCACCCGCTTGGGCCATGTTCCGCGCCCGGCGAACCACCGCCTCCAGATTAACCTGATCCCCGCGATACAGCTCACCACCGTCCGAGAATGAATCCGGAGTAATATTCAGCACCCCCATCAGTTGAGGGTGCTGAAAGGAGATGGACTTTCCGCCCCAGGTAGCACCCGGCTCTAGGCCCAAGGTCTGGGGCTCCGCAACGGCAACAACGCCTTAGGTTTCTTCCGCTGGCCCGCCAATGGGGGATTCCGGAGAATCCGGGGAGTCTGAAGACGGTGGCTGAGGAT
>JANQMF010000137.1 GCA_028280225.1 Pseudomonadales bacterium
AGCGAGCAGGGTTCGAGTCCGGAACGAACTGAAAAACCTAGAAACTAGTAGACAGTTACAGGGTGGTTACGTAGTTCAATGGTGCCCAGGGTCGGACTCGAACCGACACAGAATTTCTTCTACTGGTACCTAAAACCAGCGTGTCTACCAATTTCACCACCTGGGCGGAGGGGCGAATTGTACCTATGTAGGTGTGAAATGCTATACCAGGGCTAGTCGGCGTCGGGCTCCGCATTGCTGTCAGCACCGTGCCGAACATCGGTACCCTTAACTTGATAGATTACGTATTCACCAATGTTTTTTGCGTGATCGCCAATCCGTTCCAAGGCTCTGCCCGCCCACATGACACTCACAGCCGCCTCCACTTCTTCCGAGTTATCCCGCATGGCTTCGGTACAGCGGCGAATCAGCGCGTTGTAGGCGTTGTCGATGTCTTCGTCAGATCGAATCACCCGTATGGCACCCTCGGTATCCAGCCGGGCAAAGGCGTCCAGGGACTGGTGCAGCATCAGAATCACATCCTTTTGCATTTCACGGAAGTCGGAATATTGATGCGACGGCATTTCCGTACCGGTTAAACGAATCGCCATTTTGGCGATTCTGTCAGCTTCGTCACCAATACGCTCCAAATCGGTGATGACTTTCATCACACTCACCACCCTGCGCAGGTCGCTGGCGGTGGGTTGGCGTTTGGCGATAATCGACACACACTGATCATCCAGACTGATCTCAAATTGATTCAGGCGCGATTCCAGCTCACGGACCTGTTCCGCAAGGGCGCTGTCATGCTCAATAAGCGCCGTACAGGCGTTCATCACCTGCTGTTCCACCAGCCCACCCATTTCCATTAACGAGTCGCGGATATGAGAGAGTTCCAGTTCATATTGCTCGGAAATGTGTCGATGCATGGTGGCTCCTAGCCGTATCGGCCGGTAATGTAATCTTCAGTGCGCCGTTCAGACGGGTTGCGGAATATGGTGTCGGTTTCGTTAAACTCCACAAGTTCACCTAAATACAGAAAGGCCGTCAAATCCGACACCCGGGCAGCCTGCTGCATGTTGTGGGTCACAATGGCAATCGTGTAGTCATCCTTAAGCTGATGGATCAGTTCCTCAATCTTCAGGGTAGAAATCGGATCCAGCGCGGACGCGGGTTCGTCCAACAGCAACACAGACGGTTTGATGGCCACGGCACGTGCAATCACCAGACGTTGTTGTTGACCACCCGAAAGTCCCAGGGCTGAATCTCTTAACCGGTCCTTTACCTCATCCCACAGCGCGGCACTTTGCAAAGCCCACTCAACCCGCTCGTCCAGCACAGCCTTGGAATCTTCACCCTGAATACGCAGACCATAAGCCACGTTTTCGTAGATACTTTTAGGAAAGGGATTAGGACGTTGGAAAACCATGCCAATTTTACGCCGCAGCTCCGCCACGTCCACGCGCTCGTCATGGATGTCGATGTTGTCAAACTCAATCGAACCGGTAATGTGCACGTCGTCAATCAAATCATTCATCCGGTTAAAGCAACGCAGCAGAGTGGACTTTCCGCAACCGGACGGGCCAATGAAGGCTGTCACCTGTTTTTTGGCAATGCTCATACTAATGTTCGACAGTGCCTGTTTGTCACCGTAGTACAGCGACAGGTTGTCCACCGTAATACTGCTTTCCAGCACCTTTTCTTCGTTGCCGGCGGCCTGATTGTCTTCAGATACCTCACTCATGGGCTAACTCTCTACTCCACGATATTTTTGTTCTAAACGGCTGCGTAAGGTAATGGCGGTCAGATTCAGCGTAACAATGATAATCACCAGCAGCAGCGCGGTGGCGTATACCAATGGCCTGGCCGCCTCTACATTGGGGCTTTGGAAACCCACATCATAAATATGGAATCCCAAATGCATGAACTTTCTGTCCAGATGTAAAAAAGGAAAGTTGCCATCCAGGGGCAGGGTAGGGGCCAGCTTGACCACCCCCACCAGCATCAACGGAGCAACTTCTCCCGCAGCCCGGGCGACAGCAAGAATAATACCGGTCAAAATGGCCGGGCTGGCCATAGGCAGGATCACCTTAAACAGGGTTTCTGCCTTGGTTGCCCCCAGGGCCAAACTGCCTTCGCGCAAGGAACGCGGAATCCGCGTGAGGCCTTCTTCCGTGGAAACAATCACCACGGGTACGGTGAGCAGCGCCAGGGTCAGGGAAGCCCAAACCAGGCCAGGGGTGCCAAAGGTGGGAGAGGGTAAAGCCTCGGAGTAGAACAACCGGTCGATATTCCCACCCAGGAAATAAACAAAAAAACCCAAGCCGAATACACCGTAAACAATAGACGGCACACCAGCCAGATTGTTTACCGCTATCCGGATGACCCGCACAAAAACCCCCTGCCGGGCGTATTCGCGCAGATATACCGCGGCAATCACCCCAAAGGGGGTGACTAACAGCGACATCAACAGCACCATCAGAATAGTGCCGAAGATGGCTGGAAAAATACCCCCTTCGGTATTCGCTTCGCGCGGGTCTTCGGTCAAAAACCGCCAGATGGCAGCAAAGTAGTGGCCGGTTTTCTCAAGACGACTCATGTCGTTGGGTGACCACGTATGCAGAATATCCGCCACCGGCACGGCCAGCACTTCTCCAGAGGCTGTGGTCAGGTTCAACAGGTCCTGATCCAGTTCTTCGTACAACGCGCGCAACTGCGCCTCGCTCACCTCATAGTCGGCTCGCAGCTCATTTTGCAGAAGCTCAATTTCCGTCAGGCGCGGGCTGTTATCATCACCTCTGGCCAGCAAACCGCGTCGTTCCAGGCGCAATCGTTCAAGCTGGTAGTTAATGCCGTTTAAAACCCCGCTTTCCAGGGCATCCACCTCACTTCTCAGCGCATTTGCACGGGCTACCCGCTCCAACAAGACCGTATATAGCCCTTCACCGCGAATAGTCTGTGTTGGGTTCTGCGCCGGGTCTTGGGGCCTTTGATTGATCGTCAGGCTGTTGGGTATGCCATAGGCATTACCCCATTCAATGCGTTCCAGCACCACCACGCCCGTTTGGGGCTGCTTTGAGTGGATTTGGTTTTCAAACAGCCAGCGAAAGTCCGGTGGAGAAATTTTACGGTTTCCGGTTTTGATCAGCCAACGGTTCATGATGTCGGAATTGGGATCTACCCATTCCTCTTTGCCGCCGCTTTCGATAAATTGCTGTACCGGAATGGTATCCAGTTCCACCAGTTCACCAAAAACCTGCTGAGCCTGACCATACTCGTCCTGGTACTCAATCAACATCACCTGAGAAGGCCAGAAGTGGGCAAACCCCTTCACGGCAATTAATCCCAAAATACCGACTACCGCAGAAATACTGATGCCCACAGCGGCGGCATTTAACCAAATCCAGGGTTCGCCGGAAGCAAACCAATCGCGGGTAAAATTACGTATCTTTTGCATCACTACAAACTTCCGTAGCGCGCGCGCAGGCGTTGCCGGACAACTTCGGCAAAGGTGTTAAACAGAAAGGTGAGAATAAACAGGACCAGCGCGGCCAAAAACAAAATCCTGTAGTGGCTGCTGTCCACTTCAGATTCAGGCAGCTCCACCGCAATATTTGCCGCAAATGTGCGCATACCTTCAAAAATATTGAAATCCATTAAAGGGGTATTGCCGGTGGCCATCAGCACAATCATGGTTTCCCCAACAGCCCGGCCCATGCCGATCATTACCGCTGAGAAAATTCCCGGGCTGGCGGTCAGCAGCACAACCCGGGTCAGGGTTTGCCAGGGTGTTGCCCCCAGCGCCAACGAACCATTGGTCAGGTGCTGAGGCACGCCGTAGATGGCATCTTCGGTAATTGAGAAGATCGTGGGGATTACCGCCAACCCCATGATCACACCCACCACTAAGGCATTGCGTTGGTCATAATTTAATCCCAGCACCTCCCTGAACCAGGTGCGGCTATCGCCACCGAACAGGTGCTGCTCAAGAAAAGGCCCCACGTCAAAAGACAGATAAACGGCAACAATGATCAAGGGTACAGCAATCAGACCATACCAGCCGGCTAAAGGTTTGGTAACCGTCTCCGGTAGCTGGGACCAGCCCAGGGCAAGCAGAAACAGGGTGACGGGAAGCACCACCAGAATACCCAGCACACTACTTAGATTGGCTTCAATGATGGGTGCAAGCCACAAGCCGCCAATAAATCCCAGAATTACCGTGGGCAAGGCAGCCATAATTTCAATGCCGGGCTTGACCCAGTTGCGCATCTGAGGCGCCATAAAATAGGCGGTGTAAACCGCCCCCATAATGGCAATGGGTACAGCAAACAGCAGCGCATAAAACGCTGCCTTCAGGGTGCCAAAGGCCAATGGTGTCAGGGAAAATTTTGGCTCAAAGTCGTTGTCTGCCGAAGAAGACTGCCAACTGTATATAGGCGCTTCGTAACCTTCATACCACACCTGTTGCCACAGGGTACTGAAAGATATTTCCGGGTGTTTATTTTTCAGCACCAGGGTGGACAATTGGCTGTCTGTGGTGGCGCTGATCAGCAGATTCGAGCGTGGTGAAATGACCATGGGGCGTCCCACCGACAATTGCCCGTCGTGGCTGGCAATGATCCTGCCCGACGTCGGGTAAAGCAGGGTGATCGTCCCGCGCTCGTCTACTGCGGCAAACCCTTTGCGCCTGGGTTCCAGAACAAACTGCCGGGCCGGTTGGTCGAGTTGGAAATTCCGGATGGGTTCCAGGCGGGTACCGGTGGGGTCTTTAAACAGGCTCCACTGCTGAATTAAGCCGTTGGGGTTGCTGACCACCAGAGAATAGCGGCCCAGCAAGCTGTCCATGGCGGTAATCTGTTCACCCTCCGGGGTCAGGCGACCCAGATACAGGCGGGTAATGCGATTAATCGGCTTAATATCCAGAACTTCAATTTCGCCGCCTTGGCTGATGGCATATAGCCATTCATTACGCGGCCCAAGATACAGATAGTCCACATCGTGTTGCGCAGATAGCTGCACGCTGCGAGGTTTGGGCAGGGGCATGCCCGGCTCTACGTTGCGGTAACGCGACAGGGTCAGGCGGCGCCCCTTGGCCGAGGCCAGCATCAGCTCGTTTTCGTTCAAATACACATCGTATTGGCTGGGATTATCCAATTGGATGGGTTTACGGCCAAAGGGGAAATCCACGCTGGGGGTCAGTTTCCTTACACCGTCCGCAAAGCTGACGATGTAACGGGTGCTAATGAAGGTCAGTTGATTTTCTTCATTTAAAAGACTGTACAGATCCACTTCCGGATACACGCGTTGCGCCTGTTTGACCTTAATGCCCAGATCAAAGCCGGAGATGGGTCTGCCATCTTCCGCCCGGTAAAACTCGATAATGCCATCAGCACTCAGGCGTAAATAGACATCCCCATTTTCGCTGACGTCGACTAATTTAACATCCCTTTCCGTGACGGCTACTTCCTGACCGGCGCTGATGTCACCGCCGGCAAAGATGGGTGCAACCACCCACAGCAGATAGGCAAAAACCAGCGTAATGGCGCCAATAACACTGGCCCCGCCCAGGGCAACAATCCACTTGGTTGTTTTGTTGATCCAGTAGCGTCGTGCCGGTAGTCTGCCGACGCCAAGAGAATCTGCCATATTCCGCCTATTGCAATTTTGCCAGCTCAGCCGCCGCTACAGCCGCGCTGACCGGTACGTAGCCATCCTTGTCAACTACCGCTTGGCCTTCCTTAGACAGAATCAAGCGTATAAATTCGCGCTCAATGGGCGCTAATGATTCGTTTGGTTTTTTATTGACATAAACGTAGAGGAAGCGGGATAACGCATAGTCCCCTGTCAGCGCGTTGGCCTTAGTGGCCGCCACCGGCTCTCCTCCATCGGTAGACAATCCTAATGCTTTCACACCGGATGTGATATAGCCAATGCCCGAATAACCGATGCCATTCAGAGAAGATGCAACCGCCTGAACAACGGATGCTGATCCGGGTTGTTCATTTACACTGTTTTTGAAATCGCCGGAACACAAAGCAACTTTCTTGAAATAGCCATAGGTGCCGGATACGGAATTTCTCCCGTAAAGTTGCACCGGGCGGGTTTCCCAGCTACCTGTTAAGCCCAGATCACCCCATCGTTCAATGTCGGTGGTACCTCCACAACGCTTGGTCACGGAAAAAGCCGCATCCACCTGTTCCAGGCTGAGGTTCTCTAAAGGGTTGTCTTTGTGCACATATACCGCCAGCGCATCAATGGCCACCCGGATAGCCGTGGGTTTGTAGCCGTGCCGGGTTTCAAAAGCTTCTATTTCCTTGTCCTTCATGGCCCGGCTCATTGGGCCAAAGTTGGCGGTCCCTTCAGTAAGCGCCGGAGGGGCTGTGGAAGACCCGGCGGCCTGAACCTGGATGTTCACACTGGGATAATTGCGTTTAAACGCCTCCGTCCAAAGCGTCATCAGGTTGGCCAGGGTATCTGAGCCAATACTGGATAGATTGCCGGAGATACCGCTGACGCGGACATAGTCGCTGAGTTCCCCACCTGCCTCGGCGATGCTGTCTGTCAGATCTTCAGCATCGCCAATGGTGGTAATTTCAACCGCCTCGACACTATCAACTTCGGCCACGGGTTGGGCAGGCTGATTGTTTTGTGAAGGGGTGGACTCACCACACGCACTCACCAGCAAGGCGGTGGCAATGACTAAATATCGCTTCATATTATTTACCTAACTCTGTAGTGGTTTTGCTCAAGTATTTGTGTATTGATTATTGTTGTGCCTGATCTAGCAGACGCTAGAGGGCTGATGAGGAAGTTTCGGTACAGGGATCAAAGTCGCAGAAGAACAAGCTTCCGGTGCCCAGTTCGCTGCGAACCTGCAAGCCTGAATCGTGGCGGCGCAACACATGCTTGACTATGGCCAGACCCAGGCCGGTTCCCCCCTTGGCTCTGGCGCCGGACATGTCCACCCGGTAAAAACGTTCGGTTAACCGGTGCAGGTGTTCCGGCGCGATACCCACCCCGGCATCCTGAACAGCCAGGCGGCATTTGCCGTCAACGTTGGTCCAACTGATGTCTATATGACTACCCTCGGGGCTGTAGCGAACAGCATTACTCAGTAAATTAACACACACCGAGTGCAGTTCTGTCTCTACGCCACACACGTGGTGCTCAGACTCGCAGCAGATAGTGATTTGATCATCCGATGCCAACAAACCCTGTAACTCGTGCACCGCCCCCTCGATCACCCGGCGCATATTCACCGGCGTTTTCTGGTCGGAAACCGGGGTGGATTCCAATTGTGTGAGCAACAATAAATCATCCACCAGGGACTGCATGCGCTTGATCGGAGAGTTGAGTTTTGGCAAAACCTCCAACTTAAGCGCTGTATCCTGCTGCGGGTCCACCAGAGTTTCGAGATATCCGGCCACCACCGTCAACGGGGTTCGCAGCTCATGTGATACGTTGGCAACAAAACTTTGCCGCATGGTCAAAAGACGGTTTAAGGTGGTGACATTGCGTATCAAGATGATGGCCCCACTGGGATCTTCAGAGGTTGAGGCCACATCGATCCGGCGAGCTTCAAGGCTGACCTCAGCATCGTAGGGCGAGGTAAACTCCAGCGGCTCGGCAACCCCGTTTGGACGGAGAAAGTGGACAAAATCCGGGCTGCGCACCACGCTGGCCAATGATATGCCCAAGTCCGCATCAGACAGCTCCAGCATATCTTTGGCAGCATTGTTCAGGCCTTCGATTTCGCCATTGGGCCCCAGAATGATCACACCGTCGGGCACCACTTCCGCCAGGCGTAATATCTGACGCAGCCGCGCGGCCATGGCCTGGGTGCGTTGACGTTGCCGAAGCAGCGACCGATAAGGCCGATAGGCAAGCGCAAACCAGTTGTCCAAGCCGTTGCTGGGCTTGCGCATTGGGTTTTTGGTCCACTTGCGGACTTTGCGATATTCGGTGCCCTGAATCCAGATCCAGATGAGGGTTGCGCCCAACAGGCACCAGCCCATTTCGTCGGTCCAAATGCCAAAAAATACGGCAACGGTTAACAGGACCAGTGGTATGAAAATTTCTTTGGTAGAGCCCATCTGACGTGTGCTTGATTTCTGTTCTATGGCCTCGACGAGATTCCCGCAGGGAGGCTCGTATGTCTCGTGTGCCGGTAGGGCAGGCCGGTATTCTTAGCCGCCAGTGTGACATCTTAATGACGATTTTGTGGAATGACGATAGCTGTGTAATAGATTTTGTCCTGATCACAAAAAAGATCACAAAAAATTTCCACCCCATAGTTTCCTTTAACGCCAAACATCTAAAGCCAAATGGGCCCAAAAGTGACTTGCGTTTCGCGCATATAGCCTGATTGAACAGCAAGTGCCCATGCTCGCCTGTTAATGTGACAATTTTATGACATTATGAAGGTGTAATTGAAGGCACTCTATGCCGAGGTGCTAAACCTCCATGGGTTTCAACAACTTGGGCCAGTTGTCCATACTGGCGCTCAACTTTTCGCCAATTTCAGCAACGGTCCAGGGTGCGTCCAATGCGTCTTTTTCCGCCAGTACATCCACCTGCCAAGACAACAGCGAAGTACGGTTGCCGCTGACACAAAATTGTCGTCCGGTCACCTTAGCGGCTTCTTCGGTACACAGCCAGACAACGGTGGGCGAGACTTTTTCGGGGGCCAGACGATCTCCTAATTCCGGGGAGTCCGGCATAATGTCTTCGGTCATTCTGGACAAGGCAGCGGGCGCCAGCACATTTACGGTGATGCCATACTTCATACCTTCCAGGGCCAATACCCGCATAAATCCGGCTATACCCGCTTTTGCGGCACCATAATTAGTTTGACCAAAATTACCAATGAGTCCCGATGTGGAACTGGTCATCACAATACGGCCACCTTCACCCTGATCAATCATGTGTTGCCAGGCATGTTTAGTCACCAGATAGGTGCCGCGCAGGTGAACATCAATCACCAGATCCCACTCTTGGTCAGAAATCTTTTTAAAAGACTTGTCACGCAGAATGCCTGCGTTGTTGATCAGGATGTCGAGGCGGCCAAAACTGTCCACGGCAGCCTTGACCATCCCGGCGGCGTCTTCATCACGGGTAACCGAACCATAGTGGGCAACAGCATTACCGCCCGCGGCCTTGATTTCGCTGACCACACCGTCAGCCATACTGGTGCCGCCGCCAACACCGTGCCGGTCGCCGCCCAAATCATTAACCACCACCGATGCACCCTCGTGTGCCAGCAGCAGGGCATGTGCCCGCCCTAAACCGCCACCGGCCCCGGTGACCACGGCTACTTTTCCATCTAGTGTTCCCACAATATTCCTCCCGTTTGTGTCAATTCAGCGGTTATTGGCGCTGCGCACCAAAAGCCAATTTGCGGCTGTCGCCCCCCGATCAGTATGACCTGGGCATGTCGAGTACGTGTTCAGCGACATAACTTAGAATTAAGTTAGTCGAGATGGGGGCAATCTGATACAGCCGGGTTTCGCGGAATTTTCTCTCGATGTGATATTCCTTTGCAAATGCAAATCCGCCGTGAGTCTGCATGCAAACGTCCCCGGCCTGCCAGGAGGCCTCGGATGCCAACAGTTTTGCCATGTTTGCTTCAGCACCACAGGGTTGCCCGGCGTCAAAGAGCATGGCTGCTTTTTCCACCATCAGACTGGCAGCTTCCACCTGGGTATAACTGCGGGCAATGGGAAATTGCACACCTTGATTCTGACCAATAGGCCGGTCAAAGACATTTCTTTCCGCCGCGTAAGCAGCCGCCTTGTCAATAAAGTACCGTCCGTCGCCCACACATTCGGCTGCAATCAGTATCCGTTCTGCATTCATGCCATCCAGAATCACCTTAAAGCCCTGGCCTTCTTCACCCAAAAGATTTGCCGCCGGCACCTCCAGGTCGTCAAAAAACAGCTCGCAAGCATGATGGTTGATCATGGCTTCGATGGGCCGAATTTCCAAACCATTTCCTTCAGCGGCTTGCACATCAACAATAAATGCCGACAGGCCGTCGGTTTTTTTGGCCACCTTGTCTGCGTCCTGGGTCCTGGCCAGCAGAACCATAAGGTCGGAATGCTGAATGCGGCTGATCCATACTTTCTGACCGTTGATGATGTAATTGTCACCCATCTTTTTAGCGGTGGTTTTCAGACTTGTGGTATTGGTCCCGGTGGTGGGTTCGGTCACACCAAAACTTTGCAGGCGTAATTCACCACGGGCAATTTTGGGCAGGTAGGTATTCTTCTGTGCTTCATTGCCATGCCGCAGAACAGAGCCCATAACGTACATTTGCGCGTGACACACACCCGCATGTGCCCCTGAGCGGCACACTTCCTCCATGATTGCGGCTGCTTCCAAAACACCTAAACCCGATCCGCCGTATTGTTCCGGGATGAGTACCCCTAAAAATCCGGCTTCAGTGAGTTCCCGGACAAAGTCCGATGGATAACCCAGGGTTTTGTCCATTTCCAGCCAATAGTCTTCCCCATATTTGGCGCAAAGTTGTCTGACCGCGGTGCGAATATGCTCAATCTCATCTTGCCGGGCGGCATCTACACCGTTTGGGTTGGTCCCGGAGTGGGAAGATTGAGTCAAGGCAGCGTCCTTTGACCACAAACTAGGGTCAGTGGTGAAACGAATAACCCTAGCATCACGAATTGGACCGCAATTGTCCATGCCGTTGGGGTACTGTCGACAATAGATGGGGTCAGCGGTTTTGTTTTGTCAGCAGACAGCTAGTGTTCGATCTGTTTATCCGGTGAAGGCACTGCCGCAAGCTTCGTTAAACCGGCAACCGCATTCAGCATCTCGTCGATGCTGAAGGGTTTCTGCAGATAAGTGTTGACCCCCAGATTTGTCAGCGCCGTGACATCAGTCGTTTGGGTATAAGCCGTAATGTAGATCACCGGAAGGTCAGGGCGGCGGGCTTTGACGGCTTCAACCAGTTCAACGCCGGTAATCAGCGGCATGGAACCGTCTGTCAGCAACAACACCACATCGTCGAGATTGTTTTCCAGATAGTCCAGGGCCTGGGGGCTTTCGGTGAACACCACCGTGGGATAACCGCGATCACGCAGGACTTCACCAATAAAGTTGGCGACAGAAACCTCATCGTCAACCACAACAATGCGCCCTTCAATTTGCGGCACCGGAATATTACCCGGGGCAGGCGCCTGGGTGCTTTCAAACTCCGTGGGCAGATAAATTAAAAATTCAGTACCTACGTCCTCGGTACTGATGACTTGGATATGCCCGTGAAACTCGTGGACAAAATTGTTAATCATCCATAGACCAAAACCGGTCCCCTTATCCGGTGCCCGGGTGGTGAAGTACATTTCAAATACTTTGTCGATAAGCTGTTCGGGAATGCCGTGGCCGGTATCTTTTACCGAAATCACCACATGCTCGCCGGTGATGGTCTCACCGCAGGTGCGGCATAGGCCACTGGCCTGTGTAGCGCTCACCCCAATATCGATGGTGCCGTTGCCGGTAATGGCGTCCCGGGCGTTAATCAATAAATTAATCACCACTTGTTGAAGCTGAACCGGATCAATTACAACGGAAGGCAGGTTATCGCTGAAGTGGGTATTAACCTGGATTGTGGTTGGAATTGCCGCCCGCAGCATTCTGGAGACGTCACTGATGGTATTGGTCAAATCCACACTCTGACTTTCCCCCCGCTGTGCCCGGGTAAAGGTCAACATCTGTGAAATCAGATCCCGGGCCCGATGGCCGGCGGTCACCACTTCCCGCAAATACTGGTCAATTTGCGGGGCCTGCAAGCGGTCCCGGGCATTCATGATCAGTTCCGCATAGCCGATGATGCTGGCCAGGATGTTATTAAAGTCGTGGGCAATGCCACCAGCGACCTGACCAATGGCTTCCATACGACCGGCTTGCTGCAATTGCTGTTGCAGGTTCAGCCGGTCATGTTCAGCACGGCGCTCGTGGGTGCGATCACGCAAGGTGGCTAACAGGCAGGCTTCACCCTCAACGTCTAAGTGCCGGGCTCTGATCTCAAAAAACATCTGCTCGCCGTGGACAGTCTTTTCAAATACCCATTCATGATGTTCCGGGTTATCGAGAAGTCCGCGGATAAATTCACGGCGAGGATATTCGGTGGTCCATAAGAAGGCGTCATTATCCAATTTGTCTTCGGCCGAATCCAAACCTTCCAGGGTTTCACTGTCGGTGTCCCACAACAGCGCGGCCAGACTGACAAAGTTCGGATTACGTTCAATGATCCGGCCATCCTCCACACGGGCGATAAACACCGCGTCCGGGCTGTCCATAAACAGGCTGTAAAATTTTCGCTGGCTTTGTTGCAGTTGCCGCCGGGTTCGTTTGGACTCGGTGACATCGCGGATAATCCCATAGGTACCGATAAAGTCACCGGTCTGGTTGGGGTTTCGGCCTTCGTACAGGCCAATTGCGGAAAGCTCCAGCGAGTGTTTAGTGCCAATGTCCGTGGTATACGAAAACTCCTCGGCTATGGTGGCACGAACACCGGTGCGGCGTTCATCAAATTGCCGTTGAAGTTTTTGGGCCAGGGCTTCGTGACCTTTAAACAGGCTCTGCCAGCTGTTTCCGGCAAGCCCCTGAAAATTGACGTCAAAAATGCCATCCAACTGGTGATTAATGAACTGGAAGTCACCGTCCTTGTTCAACATATAAACCAGATCGGGTGACGCGTTGAGCAGAAACTCATAAAGCCGGGCGTTCTCCTCAGCTTCAACATGCATTTCGGCAATTTCGTGTTCCAGTTTGAAGCTGTCTAATGCATTGCCGACACTGGTCAGCAGTTGCTCAGCTTGAAATGGCTTGCGCAGATAATCGTAGGCACCGAGCTTTAAAATGGGTGCAACGCTGGACAGTTCTTCCTCGCCGCTGAGTACAACGGTTTTGACCGCAAGGTCTTCGGCGCGCAACGCCTGCAGGATTTCAATCCCGGATAAATCGGGGATATGCAGGTCCAGAACCAGGGCCTGATAGGGTTGCTGAGTCTTGTGTGCATCCAACAACATCTTAAGCCCAAGCTGGCCGCTGCTGGCAACGTCGGCGGGGTAGTCGTGGACGGCGAGCAGGTCTTTGACACTGCGCCCGTGATTCACATCGTCATCGACAATGAGT
>JANQMF010000144.1 GCA_028280225.1 Pseudomonadales bacterium
CCAACCGAGGCACTTACGAAGCAGGCTGCCGGCAAAACAGAACTTGTCCGGTAAACGCGGGTAACGCCATACCAGCCAGCCACTGGGATGGCCTGCTGAACATTGCCGGTAGCAATATTGTAGTGCAGGACATTAACGTGCACGATTCAAGCGGCGCGGCCATCAAGTTTTACGCCGCCTACAGCCGCTACGAAAACCTGAAAATTGAACGGGTAAACATTCTGCGCGCGGTTAAGGCCGGTGTTTGGTTCAACCAGGCCAAACCCAATTCGGAGCTGATCTTACGCGACAGCACCCTTGAGCTGGTTGCCTTGTCAAACGTAGACGGCATTGATAATAACTGGCCGGCCTGTGTATCCACAGACAGTGACGGTGCATGGGTCAATGCACTTTATGAAAACAACTTTCTTAAAGATTGCGCCGGCGAAGGCTTAACCTTTCTTCGCATGCGTGGCGGTATCATGCGCAAGAATACCGTGACCAATACCCGCCGGCCGTTGATCTACCTGGACAACGCATCGGATAGCATTGTGGAAAACAATGTAGTCGCCGGGAACGGTTTTCTGGAAACCGACGAATCGTACGGTGCCGGCATTATCGTGACCGTAGAACCCTACGGCAATTCCACCTACGACGCTGTCAACAATGTGATACGCAACAATCTGGTGGCCAATACAAGAGGGGCCCTGGGTATCATCATGCGCACCAGTTCACCCTATACCAATGGCAATCCCAAGGCAGAAGGCAGGAAGGTGGGTGCCCGTGTCTACGGCAATACCTTTATGCAGAACAAGGCGGCTTTCCTGTTCTCCGAAAATCTGGAAAGCGCCACCAATCGCGGCACCATTGAGATCCAGAACAACGTATTTGCCGGATCTAACAGGTGTAATTGGCCGTCCGGGGTAGGCTCCATTGACAGCAACTTATATGGGGTGAACCCAAACGACGCGGACTGTCTCGGCTCACGTTCGGTTATCGGCGACCCAGCCATCAGTGTGGACTATACCCAGGTGAACGCGGACAATATCCCGTCTTCAAACGCCTTTGCGCCACCGGCAAATTCTAATGCCGCGCAATCGGGACTGGCCTTGAGCAATCAAGTGATTGATGCCAGCGCTTACCCGGTATACGCCGAGTTCTCAAGAGACTTGTGTGCACTTAACGCCAATGATTGGGAAAAAGGACTTGCCTTCGACTACCAATGTAAGCCACGGGCTTCTTCACCCACCCTCGGGGCGTTAGAAATCCAGTAGCTCAACCCGCCGGCGGGTTTGCGCCGGACAAAGCGGCACCCTTTTCTGCTCCTAAAGGGTGCCGTTTTTTATTGCAGCAGCCAAACCCCGTGCTAAATGGCCGCCTTGAATTACCCGGTATCATGAGATATTCATAAACCTTTTGTGAAATGACGGTTTGCCTGCAGCATTGGCAGGACAATTCAGACAGGGTATTAGGTACATGGCAATTACGGTAGGTATAAATGGGTTTGGCAGAATGGGACGGTTGGTCTTACGGGCGGCGTGGGATTGGCCGGACATCGAGTTTGTGCACATCAATGACCCGGCCGGGGATGCGGCTACGCTTGCACATTTGCTTAACTTCGATTCCATTCACGGCCGCTGGCAGCACCACGCCAGGGACGCCGGGGCCAGCGACCAGTCCATTATTGTTGGAGAAAAACGGCTGACCACCAGCCGCCATCACACGATTGCCGAAACAGATTGGTCAAGCTGTGATGTTGTAATTGAAGCTTCGGGGGTGATGAAGACCACCGCCTTGTTGCAGGCTTATCTGGACCAGATGGTAAAAAGGGTGGTTGTCACCGCACCGGTAAAAGAAGAGGGTGTGCTCAATGTGGTGATGGGCGTAAATGATCATCTATATGATCCCAATACCTATCCCATTGTGACGGCGGCTTCCTGTACGACCAATTGTCTGGCGCCGGTCGTCAAGGTTGTGCATGAACACCTGGGTATAAAACACGGCAGTATGACCACCATTCACAACATCACCAACACCCAATCCATATTGGATCAGGCACACAAAGATCTGCGCCGGGCCCGGGCCTGTGACATCAGCCTTATTCCAACCACCACGGGATCCGCTACAGCCATTACCCATATATTTCCAGAGCTAAAAGGCAAACTAAACGGCCATGCGGTAAGAGTACCGGTTGCAAACGCCTCTATAACAGATTGTGTATTCGAACTGGAAACTGCTACCACGGCAGAAGAAGTAAATACGTTGTTCAGCACCGCCGCGCAAAACCAATTGCAGGGGATATTAGGATACGAAGAACGGCCGCTTGTATCTGTTGATTATAAAACCGATCCGCGCTCAGGTATTATTGACGCGCTATCCACCATGGTGGTGAACGGCACTCATCTAAAACTTTATGTGTGGTACGACAATGAGTGGGGTTATGCCAACCGTACGGCGGAACTCACCCGGTTGGTAGGACTTTTGGATCAGTAACCCAATATGAGCAGCGTGATTCCCACCACGGCGAACCTTCACCAATATCTGCTGGTCACCGGCAATTATTGGGCCTTTACCTTGACCGACGGCGCATTGCGCATGTTAGTGGTTTTGTACTTTCACCAGTTGGGTTACAGCCCACTTGAGATTGCTCTGTTGTTTGTCTTCTACGAGATATTTGGCGTCATCACCAATCTGGTCGGGGGTTGGCTGGGCAGCGTGCTGGGATTAAACAAGACAATGAACGTGGGTTTGGGATTGCAGATCATTGCCTTGTGCATGCTGCTGGTGCCAACGTCCATGCTCACCATCCCTTGGGTAATGAGTGCTCAAGCGCTGTCCGGAATTGCTAAAGACCTGAACAAGATGAGCGCCAAAAGTGCGGTGAAGTTTCTGGTGCCGGAAGACGCCCAGGGCAGGCTCTACCGATGGGTTGCTTTGTTAACCGGATCAAAAAATGCCCTTAAAGGTGCCGGCTTTTTCCTGGGTGGCTTTCTGCTAACCGCGCTTGGTTTTGCCGGAGCTGTTGGGGCCATGGCCGCAGCGCTGTTGGTGGTTTGGCTGTTCAGCCTGATTATGTTAACCAGGGATTTGGGTAAAGCAAAAGCCAAGCCAAAGTTCAGCAACCTATTCTCCAAGAGCCGGGCCATTAACTTTCTCTCCGCGGCACGCTTATTCCTGTTTGGGGCACGTGATGTGTGGTTTGTGGTTGCGCTACCGGTGTTTTTGGCCAGCGCGCTGGGTTGGACACATACCGCCGTGGGTGGTTTTTTGGCCACCTGGATTATCGGCTATGGCGCGGTGCAAAGCCTGGCACCTTTTGTCACCGGCATAAGGCAGGGCAGGGTGCCGGATGGCAGGGTAGCCTTTCTCTGGGCGCTGGGACTCACCGCCATCCCGGCCCTGATAGCAGTGATGTTGACCGGCAATATTGATCCCGAAATCAGCGTGTTGGGGGGACTGTTACTTTTTGGCCTGGTCTTTGCCGTAAATTCGTCCCTGCATAGCTACCTGATTGTCAGCTATGCAGACGCGGATGCCGTGTCTTTGGACGTTGGCTTCTACTACATGGCCAACGCCATGGGCCGGCTGGTGGGGACAGTCTTATCCGGCTGGGTCTATCAGCAGGCCGGCTTAGAGGCCTGTCTGTACATTTCCTCGGTATTTGTGGCGTTAGCGGCGATACTTACTTTATTCCTGCCACGCCACAACCGGCATGGGTGAGTCGTCGCGGTAAACTAAGACCAGTGCTTCCAGGGCGGGTTGCCGCCTTGCCAGATGTTCTCCAACGTATTCTTATCGTTCAGGTTGTCCATGGGCTGCCAGAAGCCGCGATGGCGAAACGCCATCACCTCACCTTCGCCGGCCAATTTTTGCATGGGGCCCACTTCCCATACGGTTTCATCCCCATCGATATAGTCGGCTACGCTGCGGTCAAGAACAAAAAAACCGGCATTGGTCCACACAGCATCACCCTTGGGCTTTTCTCTGAAGTGGGTAATGGCCTCTTCACCGGGTGCCAGGGGAAAAACCCCAAAACGCTGATCCGGTTGTACCGCGGTCATGGTGACTTTTTTGCCGTGTTTCTTATGAAATGCCAGCGAGGCGGCAATATCAATGTCGCTCACCCCGTCGCCGTAGGTCAGGCAGAACTGATCGCCATCCACATATTCCAAAGCCCGTTTGATACGTCCTCCGGTCATGGTGGTAAGGCCGGTATCCGCCAGAGTAACTTTCCAGGGTTCCGCGACACTGGTGTGGATGGTTGTGCTGTTGTCGTTAAAGTCGAAGGTAACGTCTGAACTGCGGATAAGGTAGTCGGAAAACCACTCCTTGATAACGTGACCCTTATATCCGCAACAAACTACAAACTCTGAAATGCCGAAGCTTGCGTAGATTTTCATGATATGCCACAAAATCGGCATGCCGCCGATTTCTACCATGGGCTTAGGCCGCACCGTGCTTTCTTCGCTGATACGGGAGCCAAAACCACCGGCTAAAATCATTGCTTTCATTCTTACGTTTCCTTACCGTTTTTCGTAAAATTTAACTTGTTGACAAACGCCAACGGCTATCCTTTGCTTTTCAGCCGGCTGCGCCACCAGTCGATGGTGTGGGCCAGGCCATCAGACAATCCATAACGCGGACTAAAGCCTACCTCGTTGTGCAAGCGACCCGCATTTCCCACCAGCAGGGGCGGCTCCGAAGGATTTAAGGGGAATGCACCAAAATTGATCCGTTTGTGCGCGTCCAGCTGGTCCGCAACCACTTCCACAACCTGGCGTATGCTGACGGCCTGTCCCGAACAGACATTAACCGGGCCGGTTACCGGGCTGTTGAGCAAGGCCACAAAGCTGCCTGCCACATCTTCGACGTGCATAAAGTCGCGAATTTGTGTGCCCGGGGAACAATCCGCATCCTGCTGATTGAGGAGGGAATGGATCACCGAACTGACCAGGCGTTTGGGGTGTTCGTGGGGTCCATAGATGAAGAACACCCGCCCCCAGGCCAACTCAAGTTCATGTGCCTGCGCCAGGGATTGCAGCACCAGGTGGGTGGCATTTTTGCAATTTCCGTAAAAGGAATTGGCCTGTATTGGGGTATGTTGTTCCGTACAAAAGCCAAAACTGGTGTCATATTCGATACAGGTACCAGCCCCGACAAACCTGGTGCCACCATGGTGGACAAAACTGGACATGATGTTGATGCTGGCCTTGACCCAATCCGCGTTGACCGCTGAAGTCATGTATTTTCCGGGTACCGCGTACCAGCCCAGATGCAGAAGATGGCTCGGCTGTACAGTGGCCATCAGTTGGTCCACCGCCTGTGAATCCAGTAAATCCACGGCGTGCCAGGTCATTTTGTCTTCATCGGACGTAGCCAGGACATTGGACAAACCCACCGCATGTACCTCATAACCATCAGCACACAAATAGGGCAGGGCCTGACGCCCGATAAATCCGCTGGCTCCCGTAACCAGTACACGTTTCACGCCGGCTTATCCTGGACCAACTCAGACATGTTTTACCGACCTTTCGGCAGCCTGTTCGCCACTGACAAAAGACTCGTCGCTCCAGCTATAACCCCATTCGCCGAAGCGGCCGCAAAATTCAATATTGTTCTCGCGCAAAAAACTGTGGATCAGCTCTACACTGTCTTTGCGTTCGTGGTCGTAAATAATTTGTGCGTGGGGTGAAACCCAACCACGCTTGAAGATAACCTCGTCCGCGGACTCCAGCAGGCCCATACGCACCAGATCGGTAACCGTCTGGTTGACACACTCGTCCACGGATGAGTCAAACGGCTTATACTTGTCGGAATAGTACAACTCAGCCTGAACACTGCTGCACCCCTGGGGGGTGGTTTTGGGCGAAAACTTATAAGGAAAGCTGAGCCGGGTGGCCAGAACATCTTCATCGTAAATATAAGTCCAGTGCGCCTTGCTGAGATCACTGCGGTTAATCCCCAGGTTAACGATCACCGCCTGAGTACATGCCAGTTTGGCTCCTGCCTCCTTAATTTCCCGGGGTGCATCGCTGATGCGCTGGACAATGACGTTTAACGGCATGGAACTGATGATGTGTTCGTAAGACTCCGTTTTATCCCGGTTAACCGTAATGGTTTTGTTCAGCACGGAAATATCCGTAACCTCTGCACCAAAGCTGATTTGTCCCAGCTGATTCATTTCACTCAAGAAGTTAACAAATCCGTTTTTGTTGGGATAACGTGAGTCCTGCACATAGTGATTATCAGCAGTCTGCGCGGTAAGCATGCCATAGATCACTTCTTCCAGATCTGCCTGGTACAATCGCGGGCCCAGCCAATCCGTGGTGAGCTGAAAGGGATCCACCGTGTGAAATTTACGGGTATACAGGTCGGTAAATTCCCGCGTAAACGTAGGGCCGTAACAGTGATTCAGCCAGTCTGCATAGTTGGCAATGTTGACCTGATCTTCGGGGATGGCCTGGTTTTTAACAATTTCCGTGACAATTTTGGTGTTCATGTCCGGACACAGACCAAACAGGTTGGTGATGGCCGGATGTTTTATCCAATGCCCGTGCCAATAATTGTTAACGTAGGGCATGAAGTCGTTAATATCGTTATCTGCATTTTTGTTAAACAACTCTTTTACACGTTCGTTTTTGGTAAAGGAAATGTGCGGACCGTCGTCAAAAACAAAACCTTCCTCAAATTCGAATGAGGCGCAGTGGCCACCAATAAAGTCGTTTTTCTCCAGAATAACCGGCGTATGTCCCAGCTCAATAAGGCGCCTTGTTGCGCCGTATCCCGAAGGTCCTGTTCCTATTACAAATATACTGTTAGACATTTTGTGCAATCTTGGGCGGGTTAGTGACTGTACGCATCGTTAAGCAGGGGCAAATTCAAGTCCGCTTGGGAGATGACGCTGACCGGCAACGGCCAGGGGATGTTCACGGCCGGGTCGTCATAGCGAAAACCGGCCGCCGCATTGGGCACATAGGCATCACTCATTTGATAAAGCACTTCGGTTTTGTCCGCCAGCGCCTGAAACCCATGGGCAAAACCCTTGGGTATGTACAGCATGTTGTTGCTTGCACTGCTCAACTCAATGGAAAAGTATTGTCCAAAAGTGGATGAATCTGCGCGCACATCCACGGCAACGTCGAAGATGGCACCCGATGTACACCTCACCAGCTTGGCTTCCCGGTGTTCATCAACCTGGTCGTGCATGCCCCGCAGTGTGCCTGCCTTATGATTAAACGAAACATTGCTTTGCACAAAGGAGTTAATCAGCCCTTGTTCCGCAAATTCGTCTGTGCAGAACGATCTGGCAAAATAGCCTCGCTCATCTTCAAAACGGTCTAAATCGATGACCGTAAGCCCAGGCAATGATGTGGTGGAAAATTTCACGGCGCGCTTAAATCACCTTAAGTTCAGGAATGGCCACAACAAACTGTCCACCCCAACTTCTGATCTCGGCAAGCTGCTCGGTGATTTCGTCTTGCAGGTTCCAGGGCAGGATCAAAACATAGTCCGGCTTGGTCTGACATATTTTTTCCGGCGCGTAAACCGGAATTCTGACCCCCGGCAACAAGCTGTTCTGTTTGCGCGGACTGCGGTCGACGGTATAGCTGAGCCAATCCGAGCGCACACCACAGTAGTTCAACAAGGTGTTGCCTTTGGCCGGGGCACCGTAGCCAACCACGGATTTACCGGCGGCTTGTTGTTCCATCAGGAAGTTCACCAGGTCTTTGCGCACCTGAGAAGCTACATTTTGGAACGAGGTATAGGTGTCCGTTTTATCCAAACCAGCCGCAAGCTCTTTGTCCAGGAGCTTGGTAACGTTTTCGGACACGGGCTTGGCATCATCTTCCGCATGGCGTGCATAAATCCGCAATGAGCCGCCGTGGGTAGGCAACTCCTGCACGTCAAATACGGTTAAGCCGTGGTGGGCAAATATTTTCTGTACCGTCAGCAGAGACAGATAGGAAAAGTGTTCGTGATAAATGGTGTCAAACTGCCGGCACTCAATAAGGTTAAGCAGGTGGGGGAACTCCATGGTGACCACACCTTCCGGCGCCAGTGCAATTTTCATTCCGCCGACAAAGTCGTTGATGTCCGGCACGTGGGCCAATACGTTATTGCCCAGCAGCAGGTTAGGGCGCCTGCCCTGGGCCACCAGTTCTTCAGCGGTTTGGCGGCCAAAAAACTTCACCAGACTTTCGATGCCTTTTTCCTGCGCTACCTTGGCGGTATTCTCCGTGGGTTCAATACCCAGCACCGGTACGTTCCGCGCCAGGAAGTACTGCAGCAGATAACCATCGTTTGAAGCCACCTCAACCACCAGAGAACTTTCGTCCAGGCCAAACCTTTCCATCATCAGCTCAACATAAGCCTCTGAGTGCTTTAACCAACTGTCACTGAAGGAGGAGAAGTAGGCGTAGTTGTCGTCGAATATTTCGTCCGCGGATTCATATTCACCCAACTGCACCAGCCGGCAATTTTCGCAAACCAGCGCATGCAGCGGGTAAAAACGTTCTACCGTGTTTGCGTCAGCAACATCTACAAAGGCATTGCTGATTGGGGACATGCCCAAATCGCAAAATGTATGTGTTAGTGCACTTTGGCAAAAACGGCAGCTAAGTGTGGTCATTATCTTCTCCAAGATTTTCGTAGGCAGCAATTTGCGCCAAACAGATATCCCGGGGATGCTCACCCCGGTTGACGCCCTGTTGCCAGTCAACAATCCATTGCAATGCCTGTTCCAGGTGCAGGCGTGGATGCCAGTTCAGCAGAGTCTGGGATTTGGTGCTGTCGAGCTTTAAGTAGGTGGATTCGTGTGGGTGGTCCCCGCCAACGGTTTCCCAGGAAGCACCATTCCCAAACATACGGGTTAAGCGATCGCAGATCCAGGACACCGGCTGTGCATCATCAGCAGACGGGCCAAAATTCCAGGCCCCGGCAAAGTCCGCCGCCTGTCGGCCCAGCAGTTGTTCGCCCAGGTTCAGATAACCTCGTAAGGGCTCCAGAACATGCTGCCAGGGGCGTACTGACGCGGGGTTGCGAATCTGTACCGGCTGGCCGGCATCAATGGCAGCCAGCAGGTCAACGATGAGCCGGTCTTCAGCATAGTCACCGCCACCAATAACATTCCCCGCCCGGGCGGAGGCTACCCAAGCACTGTCAGGGGTGTGAAAGAAGCTCTTGGTATAACTGGCGGTGACAATTTCCGCACAGGCTTTGCTGGCGGAGTAGGGGTCATGGCCCCCGAGGGGTTCGTCTTCGCGATAAGGCCACATCCACTCTTTGTTTTCGTAACATTTATCGGTGGTAATGATCACTATGGCGCGCACACTGTCCACGTCACGGGCGGCCTGTAGTACGTTGGCGGTGCCTATGACATTAGTCATGTAGGTTTCTATGGGGATCTGATAAGACGCACGCACAAGCGGTTGGGCAGCCAGGTGAAAGACAATCTCTGCCTCGGACTGCTCAAGTTGTTTGCGCAGTTCGTCATAGTCCAATACGTTGCCTATATGGCTGCAGCACAAGTCCGCCACGTTGGCCATTTCGAACAATGAAGGGGTTGTGGGTGCCGGTGTGGAATAGCCTGTGGTTTTTGCGCCCATGGCATGCAGCCACAGGGTGAGCCAGCTACCTTTAAATCCTGTATGACCCGTAACGAACGCGTTCCGATCGGTCCAAAACGAGGGTCTCATCAAAAAATGTCCTTGTTTATGTTGAGCAGCGGTTTTAACCAAAGTATGTCCGGTACAATACACCAACCACGGACAATCGTCCTTTTCCCGGAATCAAATCTGTGCGGTGGCTCCCGATAATTCTAGTTTTCCCAATGTGCCGGAGAATGTGTACTCACAAGTTGTAAATAATTGCTGACAGACCCTACATCACGTGGGGTTCGGGCGGATGGCAGGTTCGGTCAAAGGGGTTATTTCGAATGAGATTTGAGGCGAGTTTAAGTGTGGCATTACGGGCACGGATGTACCCGAATTTTAAGCTGCGGGCAAAATCACGCCACCGGCGTAAATGTCGCATAATATATATTATGTTAAATAACTTACTGCGTAAGCTAGCTCACTGGCTGCTGGGTGCCTTCGGTAAAACCGAACTGGCACCCGTTTAAGGCGTGACCCACGTCACAGCACCCCCCTCATTTGTGATGAAGATGGGCACAAGGCATGGAGTACGCAGTTTATGACTCTCCCTGATTCGATTGTCGAGAACTTCGATTACTGGAACTATCTGCAGCAGTCTATCGGGTACACCCGCACGATGCCGCCGACGGTACCCAAAAACCCACCCACAGACGGTTGGTTTGTCGATATGGAAATCCGGGTGGAATACCTGACAGCGCTGTTTGAAGACTACCGCCGCGGCAAAGGCTGCGGCCACCAGATGGAACTCAATTTGCCAAAATCACCGCCGCCGCGGTGATTATTGCACCCATCAAGGTCGCCCAGCTGCCAATCATCACTCCCAGCAGCATTCGATTGTCTTTGCGCAGATCTGATATATCCGTTTTCAGGACGCTGATGTCCTCTTTGAGATCCGTTTTGAGCTCTGAAATGCGTTTGTTGGTGATGTCTACACGTGCATCTAATGTCTCGGTTTTGCCTCGAAGTTCCTTGTTTTCTACAGCAGCATCAAACACTCCCCAGGAGACATTGTCATCACGTTCTGTCACTGGGCATCTCCTGGAAAGTCCGATAACACCACATTGGGCGGATGACCGCTAAGCCTGCGCTTCTCGCGCACCCAAGCCCAAAAATCTGTGGGTGCGTTGCCCACGAATCCATCTGCAGAGGCCACAATGCCTTGCCCCCCAGCGCCAAACTGCAATTGCAACGCAATCTGGCCAGGATCCATTTCTGAGTACAGCACATAGGTGCCATCGGCTAACTTGAAATAGTCCTTGGGAAAGCGTGCAGCCAATGCAGCTGCAACTTTAACGGGGTCCGTGAACCCTGCGATCACATGAAGGTTACTGTGCTGATCGGTATACATGAGCGCAAGTATATACCAGTTGACTGGCAAAACTCGGTCCGCTAATCCAGCAGCCACAGCAGGATCCAGATAGCCAGCAACGTAAGGACCAATAGATTGATCGATCAATAGGACCGGCCGCGGCACTTCTCCGGATCCACCGGCTACGACGCCGGATTAATCACGGTCTGCAGCAATGTGCCATCACTGGCAGTGTCGAGAACGAAGATACATACATTGAATTGTCGACTTCCTTAGGAGCGCCGCTATCTCTTTTATGTGGTCAATTTTTTCGTCTATTGATAATTGATCCAGAGTTCTGTCGGATTGCTCTACCGCATCACGATAACATTCATCAAAGAACTCGATGGTACTTTCAACACACTGGCTATCATGTTTGCAATACTGATCAACGCTTTCGCTCACTTGAGAAAAAACCACTTCCTTCTCCAAAGCTAGAGATAACTTTTCGGAACATGCAGGCGCGCAAAAACAGAGGGTAAAGAATAGTGCCCACTGCTTTCTGTCTACTTGTTGAACTCTGAAAGCCATCCTGAACTAACATTGCCGAGATAGTATGTCTCTCGAGCGGCAACTATTTGTCGCTGTTCTGACGTGAAGTAGTGCGGAAAGTCTGGAAGGAATTCTAACCTAGGGTACTTTGCTAGAACTTCATCTACTCTGTTTGGCCAGATAAATGCATATAAACTTCCACCGCCGTAATCATGTCGAAACAGCATTTTTTTTCATTGTCTAATTTCCAGCCACAATCGGCACCCATTCAGTCAACGCCGTCAAAGGAACATTTCCCGGCACCCTCACCTCGGTTCCCCCTCCCGGACGCTTGGAAGTATCGCCGGTTGTGCCCAGACCTGCAATCGTAAGGCGCTACTGATGATGGGCCAATCTTTCCGAACACATTCATGTGCAAAATAGAGAACCACCTCACAAAGTCATCCTACTGCACATTTTCCCCACATTTGAGAAATACGTTCTGCCGGGTCTCTCATTAGCCTGATCCTATCGCCGAACCTGTTTCGGCTGTAGTAAAGAGAGACCCCTAAATGAAATATTTGTTTCAACCCCTGCCTGCCGATAATCAGCGGCGCAACTCACCTGTTTGCGTTTCAATACCCACCTTCACGTGGCTGATCTGCTTGTGGTTTGTCCTGCATATGTTGGCAGCCCCGGTTCATGCCCGGGAGAATCAAGCGCTTGACGAGGCAGATCGTAACCAACAAACCAGGTCCGTATCCCCAAGCCGCCGCATTCAGCGAAACGGTGGACAGCAGCAATCTGGTGATACAGCGATGCCAAGTATTGATGGCGCCAATCGCGAGCCTGACGATCCAAGGGAAAACCAGGCACATACAACGTTACGCCGTTTTTTGGTAAACGACTACGCGGACGGTGCGGACGAGATGGCGGGTCAGCATCGTCCCGGTGCCCGTCAGATCAGCAACACGGTCTTTGCTCAGGATGAGCTGATCCCCAACCCCCGGGGCGCAAGCGACTTCCTGTGGCAATGGGGCCAATTTATCGATCACGACCTGGACCTTACCGACGGCACCAACCCGCCGGAACCCCAGGATATTGCCGTACCTCTGGGGGATGCCCACTTCGACCCGGATGGTGTGGGACAAAGTATCCCGTTTAACCGCTCGTTGTACGCACACGACCCCGCTGGTGTGCGTCAGCAGGTGAACGAAATTACCGGCTGGATCGATGCTTCGAATGTTTACGGATCCAGCTTGGAGCGCGCCCAGGCACTGCGCACGCTGGACGGCTCAGGAAAACTGAAGACCAGCGCGGGAGATCTGCTGCCGTTTAATACTCAGGCGTTGGCCAATGCCGGAGGTCCCAGCAGTACCTTGTTTGTTGCCGGGGACGTCCGGGCCAACGAACAGGTTGGATTGCTGGCCATGCATACTCTATTTGTCCGCGAACACAACCGCTGGGTGGACGTGCTGGCGGCGGAACAGCCGGAACTGGATGGTGACCAGCTTTATCTTGCCGCTCGTGCACTGGTCGCGGCGCAGATGCAAAAAATCACTTACGAAGAGTTCCTGCCCGCCCTCCTCGGCCGCAGACCCCTGGCTAAATACAAAGGTTACCGGGCAGAAGTGGATGCACGGATACTGAACGAGTTTTCTACCGCTGCTTTTCGTCTGGGCCACAGCATGTTAAGTCCAACCCTGCTCCGACTGGATGAGCAGATGCAGGAAGTGGCCGCCGGCCATCTGCCCCTGCGCAACGGCTTTTTTGCGCCTCAGGAAATCATCGACCATGGGATCGAATCCTTGCTTCGCGGCTTGTCTCAACAAATCTGTCAGAATGTGGACTCATTTGTCATCGACGATGTGCGCAACTTCCTGTTCGGCAACCCAGGCCAAGGGGGTTTTGACCTGGTCAGCTTGAATATTCAAAGAGGGCGCGATCACGGCCTGCCCGGCTACAACGCCGCCCGGGTTGGATTTGGCCTGGCACCGGCTGCATCGTTTGCCGACATATCTTCTAACCCGGTGGTAGTGGAAAGACTGCAAAATGCATACGCGGAAGTGGATGATGTGGATTTCTGGGTGGGCGGTCTGGCTGAGGACACCCTGGAAGAAGGGCTAATCGGAGAGCTGTTTGCCGCGGTAGTCATCCGCCAGTTCACCGCCCTGCGGGATGGTGACCGGTACTGGTACCAACGCACACTCAGCAGAGCGGACCGGCAACGTATCAAACACATGCGTTTAGCCGATATCATCCGCCTGAACACCCAAATTGCCGATGAAATTGGAAACAACGTCTTTAACGTGGCAACCACTACCCTGCCCAGGCACAACAAGCGTTAACTTTCTGAACAGCGGGTGGCGCAATGGCTATAAACCGCGCAACCCGCTTTGACCCTGACGAATGCCGTTAATTTGGCGTAGCTGCGGCCACGTTACAGGGAAACTCCCGGCGCACGGTCTCCAGCAGAATGTCCCTGGCGGGTTGCGCACCGTCATTGCTTATGGCGTTGTCCACCAAGGCCTGGGCAAGCTCATCCACTTCCCAGTTTTGCGGCAAACAAAACCCGGCATAAAACGATGGGCCATACCTTTGCAGCCGGGATTGCACCCGCGTGCGCATGGCACGTTCCGTCAGCCGGTCCAGTTGTGAAGATTCCCGAACCACACCATGGGCAACGGAAGGGTCGGTACTCAAGGCACCATCAATAAACCCCCGCACATAGTTCCTGCAACTTTCCAACTCCACCGGCTTGTCGCTGGCACATAAGCTTTTCAGGCTACCTTGCTGCAAGGTTTCAGCGGCATAGCCCGGAGTGGCCAGCAATAGCATTGCAAGCACCAATCCTGATTTCATACCTACACTCACCGTTTTTCGGTTAAGCATAGAGTGAAATAGAAGCGAGCTTCGAACAATTCGAATGTATTGGTTGTGAACAACGGCTTTTTCGAAGGGTTATTCAGCCCACCAACAGGTTGTGGGCATGCAGCAGGTCGAAAAGTGGCCCCATCCCCTCATCCAAATGGAATCGACCCGCACACAGGCCCACATCCCGAGCGGCGTGAACATTGGCGGGATGATCGTCAATAAGCAGTAACTGCTCCGCAGGATACCCTGCTTGCGCCACGGCATGGCGGAAGTAAGCCGGGTCGGGTTTGGCAAAGCCCAACTCATAAGAACAAAACCAGCGGTCAAACAGTTCCACGTAGCCCAGATCGTACAACATGATTTGCGCCCGATGCTGTTGCTGGTTGGTGGCCAGAGCCACTTTTGTACCTTGCTGGCGCAAACTTTGTACAACGGCCAGCACATCAGGATCCGGCTCAATCATGCTCCAGGTCTGTAAGGCCTCCTGGACAGAATACGGGCTTTGCCATTTCTTTAAGACCACAGCCAGGGCGTCAGCAAAGTCGCCGTCGCCGGTTAAACAAGGTTTTTCTGCGGCAAATACATCAGCCACAAAGTCATCAGCACAGTCCGCGTTTGGGCAAAACCCCTTTATCGCCTCAATAAAATGGGGTGATGAACGCTGCAGCACACCATCCGCATCCATTAAAACCATACAAATTTTTGGGTTTGGGGGCGACATCGGGGTATTCTGTGTCCTGCACACCCAACCTTCAACCGCACCCATGAGTGCATCGTTTCCGGTCATCGTATGTCTTCATCAGCTTCACGAACAACCCAACTGGTTCTGGGTGGCGCCCGGTCCGGGAAAAGCCGCTTTGCCATGCAGCAGGCACTGACCTTAAGTGACCAGCCGGTCTATGTGGCCACTGCAGAGGCTCGAGACGATGAGATGAAGGCGCGCATCACTCAACACAAGAACGAACGCGGCAACCAGTGGCGCACGCTGGAAGTCCCGCTGAAATTGTGTGACACCCTGTCTGCTCAACCCGCGGGACAGGTCCTGTTGGTCGACTGCCTTACCCTGTGGCTGTCCAATGTCATGCTGGGTGAACAGGATGTGGCCCGTGCGAGCAAAACGTTGGTCAACACTGTGCACTCCTGCCCTGCCAGTGTCATCCTCGTGGCTAACGAAGTGGGCATGGGGCTGGTGCCGGAAACACCGTTGGGCCGCAGCTTCAGAGATGCGCAGGGCCGTCTTAATCAACAGATTGCCGAGGTTGTCGACACCGTTTATTTTGTTGCCGCCGGCCTGCCCTTAAAGCTTAAGTAAAAACTTGAAAGTATTTATAATACATTGATTAATCTAGCTAATTCTTGTTCATTTTTTGGTAATCCGATGCGCAGAAAGCCCGGTTCCGTGGGAAAATAACGTACGGCGACCCCCTGCTGTGCCAGTGTATGCCACCGGTTTGAGGCGGCTGTATCTTTCAACCAGACAAAAAGATCGGTATACCCCGCCACCTGCAAAACTGTCTTGGACAGACAGCGCAGCAGATGTTCGCGGCTGTGACACAATTTTGCGCGGGTTGCCTGCTGCCAGCTCAAATCGGTATACGCCTGCCGGGCAACTTCCAGTGTCAGGGTGTTGATGGGCCACACGCCCTGCTGTCTGCGCAGGGCTTCGATGATCACCCCGGGGCCGGCCAGCCACCCCAGTCTTAAACCGGGCAGGCCAAAAAATTTTCCAAAAGAACGCAACATCAATAATCCTGGCGCTCCGGCATGGCTCATCAGCGATAGGTCCGGGACAAGATCACCAAATGCCTCGTCCACAAGTAAATACCCGCCCCGGGACTGTTGCCGAGCGAGCGCCTGCAAAAGACTGCTCTTTGTATAGATGCGCCCGTCGGGGTTATTGGGATTAGCCACCACCAACACATCAACCTCCCCGGCCAGGCTCAGTACCTGGCTGGAGCAAAGCACGGTTGCCCCCACACTCTCCCAGGCCCGGGCGTAATCCCCGTAAGTGGGTTGCGCCACTGCAATCTTAATATCAGCGAAGCTGGATTGCCCAACCTGTGCTAACAAGTTGGGCAGCAGCCAGATAAGCCCTTCGGATCCGTTGGCGGGGACTATGTAGTCGGGTGATGTGCCATATAAGCCCGCCACGGCGTTACACAGTTGCACGTAATCACTTTGTTGGGGCAGCTGGGCCAGACCTTGCAGCACACCGGGGTCAATTGGGTAAGGCCATGGATTAATCCCCGTGGACAAATCCAGCCAGGGCTGCGGCGCGTTAGGGAAGCGCCTGGTCATTTCATCCATCGCACCGCCGTGATAGGCAACTCCGTTGGGTACTATAGCCATAAGAAAACCACAAAGCTGGCCAACAAGCCCAGCAGCAGAATATGCACCCGCAGATACAACCTCAACCCCAGATCAATATCATCAGCCAAGGGTAAGCGACCCGATTGATTCAACCAGGGTTCCGCCGCCGGTGTTTCATCGTAGCGTTTTGGGCCGCCTAAACGCACCCCCAAACAGGCCGCCATGGCCGCTTCGGGCCAGCCGGCGTTAGGTGAACGCCGCAGAGGGGCATCTTTTCTGGTGATACGCCATACCTCACCCATGGCCTTGCCGGTGGGCGCCGCCAGCACATAGAGCACGCCACACAGCCGCGCCGGCAGCCAGTTGACCACATCGTCCAGACGCGCCGCAAAACGGCCAAACAGCTCATAACGCGGGTTTCTGTGGCCCAGCATCGAATCCAAGGTGTTAATGGACTTATAGGCCACCATGCCGGGCAGACCTAAACAAACGCCCCAAAGTACCGGCGCAATCACGCCATCACTGGTATTCTCCGCCAAACTCTCCAACGCCGCCCCGGCAATTCCTGCTTCATTCAGATCGGTCACGTCCCGGCCCACAATCTTAGCCACCGCCAGGCGCGCTTGAATTAAATCCCCCGCCGCCAGGGGTTGCAGCACCCCAAGTACGTGGCTATACAGGTTGCGCGCGGCCAGCAAACTTGCCGCTAACAAGGTGTCAACCACAAATACACCCAGGGGATGAAGCCAACTGCGGCTGCAATACAGCACAACTACGCTCAGCAGTACACTGACGCCAACCACAACAACCACGGTCAGCACCCCGCCCCGCCAGCGGCGTGGGTCCGAATACGCAACCTGATTCAGACGAATTTCCAGGATGCTGATAAGCCTGCCCATCCACACCACCGGGTGCCGGACAAAGCGAAACAGAAGATCCGGCCACCCCAGCCAACCTTCCAACAACAACCCTGCGGCCACTACTGCTGCCCAATAGCCGGAGTCAAGCATCGAAAGCGGGTGATGAACAGGCGGCAAACAGGGCGTCAATGTTCAGATGAGCCTCCATCTGCACCGCCAGTTCGTCCAGGGCTTGCGACACCGCGGTGGCGTAGTGCAATTCACCGCCTACGGTGGGATCAAAACCAGCCAGCCAATGCCGGCGGTATTGATCATTGGCAAACAGGCCATGCAAATAACAGCCCTGGATCTGGCCGGTACCATCCCCTGCTCCGTCAGCGCCGTGACCGGATTTAAACATCGGGCGTTGGGTGTCTGCCCCGCTGGTCTCGCCACTGTGGATCTCGTAACCGCTAAGCTCAATACCACTCTGTACGCAACGTGCCCGAGTTTGCCGAACGGTTTTGTCCGCCCGCATATGGGTGACCACATCCAGCAGTCCCAACCCCGCCACCTCGCCGGCTTGACCATCGTTGCCCAGGGGGTCGGTGAGGCGTTTTCCCAACATTTGATAACCGCCGCAAATACCCAGTACGGCACCCCCGCGCCGGACATGACTGTAAATATCATGGTGCCAGCCCTGGGCACGCAAAAAGGCCAGGTCAGCCATACTGGACTTGGTGCCCAACAAGATCACAACGTCTGCATCAGCGGGCAGCGGGGTATCCGGCGGCACAAAACTGAAATCAACATCAGGCTCCATGCGCAAGGGATCCATATCGTCAAAATTGGCCACCCGGGAGAACATTGGGGCGACAATTTTTAATCTGCCCGAACGGCCGTTTTCCGGAGATTGCAATTGCACCGCATCTTCCGCCGGTAAGCGGGTGGCGGCACTCAGCCAGGGCAGCACCCCCCAACAAGGCCAGCTTGTCAGGGTTTCAATTTGCCTGACTCCATCAGCAAACAGGCTCACGTCGCCACGGAATTTATTGATCACAAAACCCACAACATGCGCCGCATCAGCGGCCTCCAGCACTTGTTGGGTACCCGCCAGCGCCGCAATCACCCCACCCCGGTCAATATCTCCGACCAGGCAAACCGGTACGCCCGCAGCCCGGGCAAAACCCATATTGGCAATATCCCGGTCCCGCAAGTTGGTTTCCGCCGGGCTGCCCGCACCTTCCACAAATATCAGATCGTAGTTTTGCCCCAGGCGGCGAAAGCTATCCAAAACCGGGTTTAACAGCTGTTGCCGCCCGGCCATGTAATCCCTGGCGGCCAGGGTATCCGCGACCCGGCCCTGCACCACCACCTGGGCCATTTGATCGGACTGAGGTTTTAACAGCACCGGGTTCATGTCCACATGGGGTTCAATGCCCGCCGCCTGAGCCTGCAATGCCTGGGCACGGCCAATTTCGCCACCACCCGCACAGGCATGGGCATTGTTGGACATATTTTGTGGTTTAAAGGGGGCTACCCGATAACCCCTGCGGTAGGCAATGCGACACAACCCCGCCACCAATACCGATTTGCCGACATCGGAACCGGTGCCCTGCAGCATCAATGCCTTAACCACGGGTTGTTTCTTCATCAGCATCACCCGGACTCAGAAGCACCTGAGGCACATGAGTGTGGGGCACACTATGCATATGGGCCGCCAAACCGTAAATCTGCAAAATGCGTTCCGAGGTCACCGCCGCCGGTGGCTCACTGGCAATAATTTGCCCCCCTTGCATCCATACCAGCCGGTCCGCATACCTTAATGCCAAATTAATATCATGCAGAACCACCAGCACCCCGCGGCACTGTGCCACGTAGTCGCGCAGCAGATTCATTATCGCATGTTGATGTAAAGGATCCAGGCCGGCAATGGGTTCATCCGCAATCAGCAGGGGAGCTTCCGTGGCGTAAGCCCGGGCGCAGTGGACCCGGGCCAGTTCCCCGCCGGAGAGCGTATCTGTTGTACGCTCAACAAAGTCCTGCAGATCACAGGCCGTAATGGCGCGATTTACCGCAGCGGTATCGGTGTCCGCCAGATTATTCAGCGCCACCCCATGGGCAAATCGTCCCAGGGCAACTACATCCTTAACCCGGTTTGGCCAGGCCATGGGCCGCTCCTGGGGTAAATAGGCCACCTGTTGAGCACGCAGCTTGCTGGGAACACGGCGGATGGGTGTATTGTTCAATGTAACGTCACCCCTGGAGCACCGCTGTAACCCCAGCAGTGCACGCAACAGGGTCGTTTTACCCGCGCCGTTAGGGCCCAGAATGGCGACCATTTCACCGCTGCTGAATGCGAAGTCAATGTTACGGACCAGCTTGTGGGCACCTGCCGCCACCTCTATCCCCACAGCGCTTATTCGGGCCGGTTGATGGTCCGACATATCAGTCACCCCCTTTCCGGTTGCGCCGGTAAGCAATCCACACAAATACCGGGGCCCCCAACAAGGCTGCCACCACCCCAAGTTTAAGCTCGGACTGGGTGGGTAAAATCCGTATGACAATGTCCGCAACGAGCAAAACCAGCCCGGCCAGCAACGCGCTGGGGAGTAAACTTTGACCGGGGTTGTGCCTGACCCAGGGCCGCACCTCGCGCGAGCGCGTCTTCGAGTCGACGTCGACGATCCGAATCGAACTGGCGCTGCCCGAACC
>JANQMF010000161.1 GCA_028280225.1 Pseudomonadales bacterium
CCAACCCTGGTAGCGGGCCACCTGATCCGCCAGGGTGGGGTTAAAGGTCAGCAAATCCCAGCCATGATCCGAAGTGAGCTGATCATCGCTATCCGGCACCAGAGTTGCCTGGGCCGGGCGGGTTGATTCGATCAGATGATCAAATCCCGGGTAGCCATTGTCCTGGGCACCGGCGTTGGGATTACCCTCGATATTAAACTCGATGTGTGCATGGTCGTCCTTTAACAAACGGGCCAGATCGTAGACATCCGCTGGGCGGATATGCCGCTGGTCCGAACGCGGATGCACGGTTATGCCCAAGGCGCCGGCGCTAATTACGGTACGCGCGGCTTCCACCACGCTGGGGCGGTGCCCCTCCCGGGAATTTCGCAACACAGCAATTTTGTTCAGGTTGACGCTAAGGACCGTCATCAGCGCTTCAAGTCCGTCTAGTTCCAGGCGCTGCGCTGGGGCCGGGCTTTGATGATGACGCCAACCAGCAGCCCTAACAAAATCAGTCCGGCGCCGATAAGAATGGCCTGGTTTTCAGCATTATCCTCCAGGCGGTTACGCGCCTCTGCCACGTCATCCAACTCGTCACGCAGCCGGGCATTGGTTTCCCGCAGTTGCTGATTGTCCTTGTTCATCTCAATGGCATTTGCGGAGATGCGGCGAATGTCATCCAGCTCTTTTTCCAGAGCAGCGATGCGTGAGCTGTCTTGTTTGTTCCGGCTGGCTTGAGATTGATTGTTTTGGGTCAGCGTGTCGTTTTGCTGCCGAATGCGCGCCAGCTGCTGATTAACCCGCCGCAGTTCAGCCTGGGCATTGGCCAATCGAACCTTGGCTATGGGCTGGGTAACCAGATATTGGGAGCGAACCCAACCTTCTGTTCCCCGGGTTGTGCGAATCTGCGTAAAACCGGCTTCTTCGTCCACCCCCAGCACATCCATACCGGTACCCGAGGGTAACCCCTGGTGCAAAATCCGGTGCTGATTAGACGGTCCGCTGCGCAGAGGGACGGTAAGTTCGTCAGAAATATAGGCATCCACCGCCAGGCTGGGGGCGGCCACGCCAACCAGGCATGCGAACATCGATATTTTTAAAAAACCATACACCAGTGGGTATGAGTGGTCTCTAAACTGCTTGGGTCTCATCGAACGTCCCCTTCAGCAATGTCCTGTGCCCGATTATCCGGCTTGGCTGAATCCGGGGTGGTTTTTTGGTCCGGGTCAATCAAATGCTTGTCGTTCAGATAACCCTTAATCCCCAGATAACCAAAAGTCATCAGAATAAATACAAAGTTGAGCGCCAGCAGGCCCACAAATTTGAAGGTCACCCAGGTATCCATGGAGAAGTTGTAAGCCACCCACAGATTGAGCAAGCCAACCCCGGCAAAAGCGCCGGCCCAGAAATAGGTCAGGGTAAACCATGCGGAATCCGGCAGGACCAGGGCCTTGCCCAACATTTTTTCGATGAGAAATACCCTTTTTAATAAGTGGGCGCCGATCAGCACCAGGGCCAGCAACCAGTTAACTATACTGGGTTTCCATTGGATAAAGGTTTCGTCCCGCAACAGCAAGGTCATGCCGCCCAGGACCATGCTGGCCCAGAAGGTAATTTTGAGTTCGCTGCCGATGGGTTTTTTCAGTACATAATAGGCAGCCACCTGTACCGTCACCCCAACCAGAAGCACTCCCGTGGCCAGGAAAATATCCCGGGTAATAAAATACACCACCACAAAGGCCAGGATGGCGATGTAGTCCAGAAACTGTTGCATAAAAATTGATTATCCTTGCGCGCTTAACAAGTTGAGGGCAATGCTAAAATATTAACAGTTTGCGGCTGTGGCGGCAGCGCACTACCCCTAGAGTGTTCTCTAAGTCTATCAAACAACACCATTTTCGCGCGATTATTATGACCCAGGTTCTCAACATACATCCCACGCACCCGCAACAGCGTCTGTTGGCGCAGGCGGTACAGGTATTGCAGCGCGGCGGATTGGTCGTCTATCCCACGGATACCACCTATGCGCTGGCTTGTCACATCGGCGATAAATCGGCGTTGGCCCGCATAGTCACCCTGCGGCGTCTGCACAAACATCACCAGTTTACCCTGGCTTGCAAAGACCTCAGCGAACTGGGTACTTATGCCCGGGTGGATAACATGGACTACCGGCTGCTAAAACGTGCCACCCCCGGCCCCTTTACCTTTATCTTGCGCGCCAGCCGTGAGGTGCCCAAAAGACTGGTTCACGAAAGGCGCAAAACCATCGGGTTGCGGGTACCGGATCATCCCATAGCCTCGGCTCTGCTCGCCGCCCTGGGCGAGCCGCTGATGACCACCAGCCTGCGGTTGCCGGACCACGAAGAGGCGTTGCGGGATGTGGATGAAGTCCGCCAGGCGGTGGGCAATCGGGTGGACCTGATTCTGGATGGCGGCAGTTGCGGCCTGGTCCCGTCCACCGTCATCGACTTAACGGCGGACCTGCCGGAAATTGTTCGCCAGGGTAAGGGCCAGTTGGATTTTCTGGACCGTTAAGACATTTCGCTTGGGGGATTAAAGGTGTGGGGTGTTATACTCAGGCCCAGGTTATTATTCAGGGTGCTCGCTTGAGCAGCAACGATTCGAATTCCAGAGTCCTCTCTGGTATGCGCCCCACGGGCCGATTGCATCTGGGGCATCTGCACGGGGTGCTGAAAAACTGGGTTCATCTTCAGCACGAGTACGAATGCTTCTTCTTTGTTGCGGACTATCACGCCCTGACAACTCAGTACGATGCCTCGGAAAACATCGATCAATACTCCTACGACACGGTTGTGGACTGGCTTGCCGCCGGGGTCAACCCGGGTACAGCCACGATATTCGTACAAAGCAAGGTGCCGGAACACGCTGAACTGCACCTGCTGCTGTCCATGATCACCCCGTTGAGTTGGCTCGAACGGGTGCCCAGTTACAAGGACCAGCAACAAAAACTCAATGACAAGGAACTGGGTACTTACGGCTTTTTAGGTTATCCCCTGTTGCAAGCGGCGGACATCCTCATCTACAAAGCCGGTTGGGTGCCGGTGGGCGCGGATCAGGTGGCCCACGTGGAGTTAACCCGGGAAGTTGCCCGGCGCTTTAATCATATTTACGGCCGCGAACCGGGATTTGAAGAAGCGGCAAAAAGCGCGCAGAAGAAGATGGGCAAAAAGGCGGCCCGTCTGTACGGTAATCTGCGCAAGGAATATCAGGAAAGGGGTGATGCTGAGGCCCTGGAACGGGCCCGGGCCCTGCTGGGTGAGCAACAAAACCTGTCCATTGGTGATCGCGAACGGCTCTTCGGCTACCTGGAAGGCAGTGGCCGGATTATCCTGCCGGAACCCCAGGCTCAGCTCACCGAAAGTGCCAAAATGCCGGGCCTGGACGGCGAAAAGATGTCCAAGTCCTACAACAATTACATTTCCCTGCGCGAAGCGCCGGAGGTGGTGGACGAAAAAGTACGCACCATGCAAACGGACCCGGCCCGGGTTCGCTTGCAGGACCCGGGCAATCCCAACAATTGTCCGGTTTTTGCCCTGCACGAGGTTTATTCCGACGAAGACACCTGTAATTGGGCTGCCAAGGGTTGCCGCGAGGCCGGCATCGGCTGTATCGATTGCAAAAAGCCCCTCATGCAGGCCATCAACGCTGAACAGGAGGAGTTGCGCCAGCGTGCGGTTCAGTTTGAAGAGGACCCGGACCTGGTGCATGCCATTATCCAGGAGGGTTCGGACAAGGCCCGGGCTGCAGCCCGGGAAACCCTGGAAGATGTTAAAGAAGCCATTGGCCTCACCCGGCGGTGAGAGGGTTGCCCATGCACCCGTTCCCCATCACATCACCAACCGGCACGCGGCCAGCAGAGAGGAATCGTTAGATGACTGAACAACCCGGGCAACTTGAACAGGCGCGTTCCGCCAACACCGAAACCATTGCCGTGGTGGAGGGCAAGGCGGTCCAGGAACTGCCCAAGGACCTGTACATCCCGCCGGAAGCCCTGGAAGTTTTTCTGGAAACCTTCGAAGGCCCGCTGGACCTGCTGTTGTACCTGATCCGGCGGCAAAACCTGGACATTCTTAACATCAAGGTGGCGGAAATTACCGCCCAGTACATGCAGTACATTGAACTGATGCATGCTCTGCAATTGGAACTGGCGGGTGAATATCTGGTCATGGCGGCCATGCTGGCGGAAATTAAATCCCGCATGTTGCTGCCCCGGGTGGACGAGGGTGAAGAAGACGAAGATGATCCCCGGGCAGAACTGATTCGCCGCCTGCAGGAATATGAGCAGATCAAAACCGCGGCAGAAGATTTAAGCGAAATTCCCCGGCTGGAACGGGATATTTACCTGGGGGCAGCCACCAAACCGGAACTGGTGCGTCAGCACGCTGAACCGGAGGTGGACTTAAAAGAGGTGCTGGTGGCCCTGGCCCGGGTGCTCAAGCGGGCGGAAATGTTTGCCTCCCACGAGGTTCAGCTTGAGCCGCTGTCTGTGCGTGATCGTATGAGCCATATCCTGTCCCGGGTTGGCCAACAGAAAGACTTTGTGGCCTTCCATCTGCTGTTTCGCCTGGAAGAGGGCCGCATGGGGGTGGTGGTGACATTTCTGGCCATCATGGAACTGGTGCGGGAGTCGTTGCTCGAATTTGTGCAGAACGAACCCTTTGCGCCCATCCATGTGCGTCCCGCCCAGGGGGCTGTGGACCGGACTGAAGCGCCGGTGTTCACCGCCCGGTATGGAGATGAAAAAGCCCCTGAGGACAACAGTGTTCAGCAGACCACGGAATCCGGCGGTGCAACCGGGCCGGAGCCCGGCAAGGAGTAATGGTGGAAGCGGAAAAAATTGCAAAAATAATTGAAGCTGCCCTGATGGCGGCGGATGGCCCCTTAACGGTAGCCAACCTGGTTAAGTTGTTTCAACCCGGTGAGCTGGATGAAGAAAATGCCGGCAGGCAGATACGCGATGCGCTTAAAACCCTGCAGGAAGAGGCTGAATCCAGGGGCATCGAGCTGAAGCGGGTGGCGTCGGGATATCGTTACCAGGTGCGTCAGGAATTCAGCGAATGGGTCAGCCGCCTGTGGGATGAAAAACCACCCCGTTATACCCGGGCCCTGTTGGAAACTCTGGCCCTGGTGGCCTACAAGCAGCCGGTTACCCGGGGTGATATCGAACAGGTGCGTGGGGTGAGTGTCAGCCAGAACATTATGCGTACCTTGCTGGAGCGGGATTGGGTGCGGGTGGTGGGCCAACGGGAGGTACCCGGCCGGCCTTCGCTGTATGGCACCACCAAGGCATTTTTGGACTACTTTAATTTGAAGAGCCTGGACGAGTTGCCGCCATTGGAAGAAATAAGGGCCATCCTTGAACCGGCGGTGGTGGAGAATGCGGGTGAGCAGGCCAAGGACAATGTCCAGGCGGTCAGTGCCCTGCCGGTTAACCAGGAAAGCCTCCAGGAACCGGGTAATCAGCTTGACCTGACCGGAGCGGACAATAACGAGACGTCTATCCCCGGGCAGAACACCAATACGGATGCTGCAACTGACGCCACCACTGACACCAGCACCGCTGCTGACGAGGCCGGGACGGATGGGGTCGATGTGGAACTGCCTGCTGCTGACACTCATCCGGATGCGGTACCCGAACGGGGCCGGGTGGTGCAGTTGCACACGGTCCAACACACACCCAATTCATCTTAAGCCAAGTGTCCAAAGGTAAAGTGCGCGGCAGCAAAGGCCGCCGGCCCCCAGCCGCTGACCCCGGCCTGGGTGGTGACAAAATCCACAAAGCCCTGGCTGCTGCCGGGGTGGGCTCCCGCCGGGAAATTGAAGGCTGGATCAGTCACGGCCGTATTACGGTAAATGGTGAACCTGCGCATATCGGCCAGCGCATAAACCCACGTGATCGTGTTGAAGTTGACGGCAGCCGGGTAAAACTGAGTACCGATGTGGTTGCTCAGGTGCTTGTTCTCAATAAATCAGGCGGGGTGGTGTGCAGCCGCCACGATGCGGATGGACGGCCGACGGTATTTGATGATCTGCCCAATCTGCGGGGCGGACGCTGGGTTGGGGTGGGGCGCCTGGATATGCAAACCACCGGCTTGCTGGTGCTGACCAACGACGGTGCTCTGGCTCACAAGATGATGCACCCGTCAACGGGGCTGGACCGGGAGTATGCGGTCCGCGTTAACAAAGAGCTGGACGAGGACACGTTGCAGCGCCTTATGGACGGGGTTAACGTGGATGGTGAAATCCTGCGTTTCAGCGATATTCGCTTCTATAACGGCAGCGAAAAAAACTTCTGGTACCACGTGGTTCTCATGGAGGGTAAGAACCGGGAAGTGCGGCGGCTGTTCGAAGCCGCCGGTTGTCTGGTCAGCCGGCTCAAGCGGGTACGGTATGGCCCAATCATATTGCCGGCCTGGTTGAAGTCCGGCCAGTGGGCGCGCTTGCAAAACGACGATGTTAAGGCGCTATACCGGTTGCTGGGCTTACGTTATCAACCGCCGCCGGCCGGGCGACCGGGACGCCGCCGGGCGGGTGAGGCTAAGGGTACCTGTCTGCTGCCTTATCCGGAATTGAATACGTTAATCTGATTGGCGCCGGCGGTTTGGGCGTCAGCCAGGGCGGTGCGCGCGTTGGCCATGACCTGTTCAGCAGACAATCCCTGGACTGCATTGGCGACCCCCATACAGGCGGTCAGCTGATCCTCCACGTTGTTGCCGCGCAGGTGCAGGCTGGCAATGAGCACGCGGATTTTTTCGGCAACCTGTTTTGCCTGACCCAGGGTGGTATGCGGCAAGAGCACGGCAATCTGGTCGTTGCCGATGTGATACACCCCATCTGCTGAACGCAAACCATCACTCACCTGTTGGTGCACACTGGTCATAATGATGTGGGCCCACTCCTCACCGTCGCGTTGCAAAATACCGGCATAATTATCCAGGGCCACCAGCACCAGGGCGTCTGCCTTTTGTTCTCCGTCGCTGATGGCGGCTACCTCTGCCAGGGCAATTTCTTCAGCGCTGCTGAGCTGGGGGGATTTTGCGCGTGAATTGACCGGCAGCGGATGAATATTGCTGTAGGGGTGGCTTTGTGCTTCACCCTGGTAGGCGGCAATGGTCACCGCGTTGCGCAGGGGGACCAGGGCCAGGCTGAGCAGGTCTTCCGCGGTTTCAATTTCGTGCTGATGTTGGGCCAGGGCATAGTACAGGGTCAGCGTGCCCAGGGGCTGATCACGGTAGTGTAAGTTGTATTCGGCGGTATGCCGGTGTTGCTGGCCAAAGTTATAGTCCAGCGCCAGGGACGGGTAGGTATAGCTTAAACCGCTGGCCCGGCACAGGGCACGAAGCTGGGTAAAGAGCAGGCGCAACAGTTCGTCCACCTGGGTTTTGTCCCCAAATGCCTGGCTCAGCCGCAGAGCGGTGGCACTGTCAAAGTGTTCCAGTTGCAGGTGGGCTACGTTCAGTTCTGCCCTTGCGGGGTTGTGTTCCGCCATAGTTTTTATATCCCGTGGATTAAGGGTGATGTTCAGATCCCCCGGACCTAAACAATAGCTGTCTAGCCAGAATCGTGCCAATCCAAAGCTGGCAACGCCGGGGGCCCGCGGGGCCAAAATCAACAACTTAGACGCCGGCTGTGGGGCCCGGTGACGGTTTTTTGACGCTTATCAGTCCGGAATTTGACACCTTGCGGCTATTCAATAGATAACTCGGTTTTTTAGGATAGCTCAGGGCTGTTTATAGAATAGCTCAGGGCTGTTTACCTAAGAGCGCTCAGGGCTGTTTACCTAAGAGCGCTCAGGGCTGCCAGGTCCGGGCGTCTAATTGGCTGCCGGTGGGCGGCAAATCTTTGCCACCCGCCAGCAGATAAAGGTATAAATCCATGTGGGCTTCAGCCACGGGTACCGATGCGGGGTTTTCGCCGGGATAAGCCTGGGCCCGCATGCGGGTGCGGGTACCACCGGGGTTGATGCTGTACACCCGAATGCGTCCGGCCTGTTCGGTTTCGTCCGCCAGAATCTGACTGAATCCCTCCAGGGCAAATTTGCTGGCCGCATAAGCCCCCCAGTAGGCGCGTCCCTCACGGCCGACGGTGGAGGAGATATTTAATACACAGGCGTCGTCGGCGCTGTCCAGCAGGGGAAACAGCGCCTTGGTCAGCACAAAGGGGGCGGTAATATTGGTTTGCATGACCTGCTGCCATTCGGCCAGGGGATACAGCGCCAGGGGCACCTTTGGCCCCAACATGGAAGCGTTGTGCACAAGAGCAGACAGACCACCGTAGGTCTCCCGGATGGAGGCCTCCAGGCTGGCCGCCACCTCTTCCGACAAATTTTCTAAGTCGCAGGGCACAATCACCGGCTGGGTTTGGGTGTGGGCTTCGATCCAGTCAAAAACCGTCTCCAAAGGTTTGCGCGAGCGCCCCAACAGTACAACGTTGGCGCCAAAACAGGCCAGGGTTTTGGCGGTGGTGGCACCAATGCCGGCGCCGCTGCCGGTGACGACAATGGTTTTACCCTGCAGGCAGCCGGGTTGCGGATGATGGCGCCAGCGGGCAGCCGCGTCAGCAAGCTGCGGATAGGTAGGCACCAATTCGGGATAGGGGGGATTGGTCATGGTCAGTGTTCTGGTTTAGATCGGTTTTTTGGCGTGCACCAGATAGTTGGCATCAATGTCCCGGCTGATGCGACACTGCCGGCTGAAAGGGTTGTACACCAAGCCGGCAATATCAACCACCTCCAGGCCGGCGGCGCGAATGGCCTGGCTGAGTTCAGACGGTTTGATGAACTTATCGTATTCGTGGGTGCCCCGGGGCAGTAAATTCATGATGTATTCCGCCCCCAGCACCAGCAAGGCATAAGCCTTGGGATTGCGGTTGATGGTGGAAAAAAAGATATCCCCGCCGGCCTGGGCCAGATCCGCACAGGCCTGCACCGTGGAGGGGTAATTAGCCACATGCTCCAGCATCTCCAGGCAGGTAACGGTTCGAAACGCTGCCCCATGGGCCTGGGCGTAGGCTTCCGCCGTGCCTGCCACGTAGTTCACCCGGGTACCGGTTTCCAGGGCGTGCAACTGGGCCACCTTCAGCGCCTTGCCGGCCATGTCCAGGCCGGTGACCTCAGCACCCGCTGCCGCCATGGACTCGGTTAAGATGCCGCCGCCACAGCCGATATCGATCACCGGTCCACCCAGCAGATCGGTGCGGGTCTGGATATAGTTCAGCCGTGTGGGGTTAATATCGTGCAGCGGCTTGAAGTCACCGTCAGGGTCCCACCAGCGATGGGCCAGGGCGTCAAATTTTTTGATTTCCTCAGGATCAACGTTTCCTCCGGATGCACCCGAAGGTGCGGAGGGATTTTGGTCTGAATGTCCTTGATCTGAGTGCATAGTAGGCCTGTGTTGTCGGCTAAACCTGGGTGCGGTGCCAGTGGTTGACCCGGCCGGCCAGTTCCGCAGCGTCGATTCGTGTAAAGGTCTTATCGTGCAACAAGGGTTCACCTGCCACGTAGACATGATCCACCGCATCACCACAATTGCCGTGCACAACGGTGGCAAATGGATCATACAACGGCAGCATGCCTACGTGGTCTAAATTAATACTGATAAAGTCAGCGGACTTGTTAGCCTGCAGGGACCCGGTGAGATGATCAATACCCAGGGCCCTGGCTCCATCCAGGGTAGCCATGCGCACCATATCCGCAGCGGCCCCCTGGGTGGGATCCGCGCTGCTGTGTTTGGCCAGCAGGGCAGCCAGGTGGACTTCTTTAAACAGGTCCAGCCGGTTGTTCGAGGCAGCCCCGTCGGTGCCCAGGCCCACACAAACCCCCGCCTGGTGAAAGCGGCCAACCGGGCAGGTCCCCGAGGCCAGCTTCATATTGGACGAGGGACAGTGCAGAACCTTGGCCCCGCAGGCGGCAATCAGGTCCAGTTCCGCCTCGGTAACCTGGGTCACATGGGCTGCCTGCAGGTTAGGACCCAACAACCCCACTTCGTGTACGTGATCTATCCAGGATTTACCCTGGCGGGCAAAAGCATCCGCCACCTCAGCAGCGTTTTCGTGCAGGTGAATTTGTACGTTAGTGTCCAACTCGTTGGCGTAGGTGCCCACCTTGGTTAAGTTTTCGGCACTCACGGTGTAGGCCGCATGTGGGCCAAAGGCCACATTCACCCGGCTGTGGTGCCGGTATTCATCGTGCAGGGCCAGACCTTTGTGAAAACCCTCCTCCACGGATGTACTCCAGGCGTTGGGCATTTCGATCACCGGAAAGGCAATCTGCACCCGCACCCCCAGTTCCGCTGCGGTTTTTGCCACAACTTCCGGAAAAAAGTACATGTCCGAAAAGGTAGTGGTGCCGCTGCGCACCATCTCGGCAATGGCCAGCTCTGTCCCCAGGCCGACAAATTCGGAATTCATTAAACGGCCTTCCAGGGGCCAGATGGTGTCCGTAAGCCAGGCTTGCAGGGCCTGATCTTCGCCGGCGCCGCGCAGCAAGGTCATGGCGGCGTGGCCGTGGGTATTGATCAGCCCGGGCATCAGGATGTGGCGGGACAAGTCCAGGCTTCCGGCAGGCTGAAATGCTGCCTCAATCTGCTGCCGCGGACCCACCTCAAGGATGACACCCTGGTGCACCGCCAGGGCGTAATCTTCGAATACTTGGTTATTCGGCGCTACGGGCAGGCAGTAGGCGGCGCTGACAATCAGATCACAATTTTGCATCCGCTGCAGTATAACCGTTGTAAGGCAATAGGGTTAAGTTAATAGCACTTCAAGTGGCCATTCGTGGTAAAATGCCGCTTTTATCTGTCTTGCTTTTTCATGTCTGAAATCGGTCCCGGTCCTCATAAGGACGTTGTCCCCGTTAACATCGAGGACGAGCTTCGCCAATCCTACCTAGACTACGCCATGAGCGTCATTGTCGGGCGTGCCCTGCCCGACGTCCGGGACGGCTTAAAGCCGGTGCACAAGCGGGTGCTGTTTGCCATGAACGAGCTGAACAATACCTACAACCGGCCCTATGTAAAATCAGCCCGGGTGGTGGGGGAGGTGATTGGTAAATACCACCCCCATGGCGACACGGCGGTTTACGATACCGTGGTGCGCATGGCCCAGGATTTTTCCATGCGTTATCTGTTGGTGGACGGTCAGGGTAATTTTGGTTCCATCGACGGTGATCCACCGGCCGCCATGCGTTATACCGAAGTGCGCATGGCCAAGATAGCCTCGGAACTGCTGGCGGATCTGGACAAAGATACCGTGGATTTTGCCGCCAACTACGACGACACGCTGACCATGCCCGAGGTCCTGCCCACCCGGGTACCCAACCTGCTGGTCAACGGCAGCTCGGGAATTGCCGTGGGCATGGCCACCAATATTCCGCCGCACAATATGGAGGAGGTGGTGGATGCCTGTCTGCACTTGTTGGACAACCCCCAGGCGAGCATCGACAACCTGATGGAATTTGTCACCGGGCCGGACTTTCCCACCGCCGGCATCATCAACGGCCGGGCCGGCATTGTGCAGGCTTACCGCAGCGGCCGGGGCCGTATCTATGTCCGCGCCCGGGCGGAAGTAGTGGAAGAAAAAAACGGCCGCGAGCGGATTATTGTCAGCGAAATTCCTTATCAGCTGAACAAGTCCAAGTTGATCGAAAAAATTGCCGAACTGGTCAAAGACAAAAAAATTGAAGGGATCAGCGAGTTACGCGACGAGTCGGATAAAGACGGGCTGCGCATTGTCATCGAAATCCGCCGGGGCGACTCCGGTGACGTGATTCTCAACAACCTGTATGCACAAACCCAGTTGCAGTCGGTATTTGGCATCAACTGTGTGGCCCTGGTGGATGGACAGCCCAAGCTGCTGAATCTCAAGCAGATGCTTGAGGCGTTTCTGCAGCACCGCCGGGAAGTGGTGACCCGCCGCACCCTGTACCTGTTGCGCCGGGCCCGGCAACGGGGACACATCCTGGAAGGCCAGGCGGTGGCCCTGGCCAATATCGATGCGGTGATTGAACTGATCAAAGAGTCACCTTCCGCCGCGGATGCCCGGGTGGCCTTGATGCAGCGCGGCTGGGTTGCCGAGGCCTTGCACGAACTGTTGGAAAAGGTGGGCAGCGACGCCTGCCGCCCGGACGGCTTGGGTGAAGAATTTGGTTTTACCGACGGCACCTACCGCCTCACCGAAGATCAGGCCCAGGCCATTCTGGAAATACGCCTGCACCGGCTGACCGCCATGGAGCAGGACAAGCTGATGGAAGACTATCAGGGTGTACTGGATGAAATTGCGGATTTGCTGGAAATTCTGGCCTCTAACGAGCGTTTGCTGCAGGTCATTCGCGAAGAGCTGATGGAAATTAAGAGCACCTATGGGGATGAGCGGCGCACGGAAATTGTCGCCACCCAACAGGATTTATCGGTCGAAGATCTGATTACCGAAGAAGATCTGGTGGTGACCATTTCCCATCAGGGGTACGGTAAAACCCAGCCGCTGGAGATTTATCAGGCCCAGCGCCGGGGTGGGCGCGGTAAGGCGGCCACCAGTGTTAAGGATGAGGACTTTGTTGAACACCTGGTCATTGCCAACTCCCACGACACCATGCTGTGTTTTTCGGATGTGGGCAAGGTTTATTGGCTGAAGGTATTTCAGATTCCCCAGGGCAGCCGCAACGCCAAGGGCAGACCCATGATCAACATTCTGCCCCTGGCCGCTGATGAGCGGATTACCGCCATTCTGCCCATTAGCGAGTATGCCAGCGACCACTATGTATTTATGGCCACCGCCAACGGCACGGTGAAAAAGACCCCCCTGGAACAATTTTCCCGGCCCCGGCCCAGCGGCTTGATTGCCCTGGAACTGGAAGAAGGCAATACCCTGGTTGGGGTAGCCATTACCGACGGCACCTGTGATGTGCTGCTGTGCAGCAGTGCGGGCAAGGCCGCCCGGTTTAAGGAGTCTGATGTGCGGGCGATGGGGCGCACCGCCAAGGGGGTGCGCGGCATTAAGCTCGCGGCAAACCAGAAAGTGATCTCGCTGATCATCCCGGCGCAAGATGGTTATCTGTTGATCGCCAGCGAAAACGGTTACGGCAAACGCACCGCCATCAGCGAATTTCCGGTGAAGGGGCGGGGTGCCCAGGGGGTGATTGCCATGAAGATCAGCGACCGCAACGGCCAGATTGTAGGTGCGGCACAGATTTTTGCCGGTGACGAGATGATGCTGATATCCAACCTGGGAACCCTGGTGCGCACCGCCGGGGATGAAGTTTCCATCCTTGGGCGCAATACCCAGGGGGTACGCTTAATTAATTTGAAGGGTGAAGAACGCCTGAACAGTGTTGAGCGGATAGCTGAGCAGATTAGCGATAACGACGTGGACAGCGGCGAAGCTACCCCGGATTCGACATGATGGTACGGTCACACCCGAACTAAACCAGGGGGCGGCTGGCCTGCCCTTAACCCTTTAAACTGCAAAGAAGAGACAAGCGTGGCGCGAACACATAATTTTTCTGCCGGTCCGGCAGCCTTACCCGAAGCTGTACTGACCAAGGCCCAGGCGGAAATGCTGGACTATCAGGGCACCGGCATGTCGGTGATGGAAATGAGTCACCGCAGTGCGGAATTTGTGGACATTGCCGCCCGGGCGGAGGCGGATCTGCGTGAGCTGATGGCCGTTTCTGATGACTATCATGTGCTGTTTCTGCAGGGTGGGGCCACGGCACAATTTGCCGCCATCCCCCTTAATCTCACTGCGGCCGGTGACCGGGTGGACTATGTGGATACCGGGTCCTGGTCAAAAAAGGCCATTAAAGAAGCCGGCAAATATTGTGATGTGAATGTGGTGGCGTCCAGCGCGGAGACTGCCTACGACCGTATTCCGGACCCTGGCGGCTGGCAGCGTTCTGACAATGCGCGCTATTTGCATATCTGCGCCAACGAAACCATTGGTGGGGTGCAATTTACCGAACCGCCGGTCACCGAGGTTCCCCTGGTGGCGGACATGTCTTCGGATATCCTCAGCCGGCCCATCGATGTGGGCGCTTACGGCTTGATTTATGCCGGGGCGCAGAAAAATATCGGCCCGGCGGGTCTGACGGTGGTCATTGTGCGCAAGGATCTGTGCGGCCGGGCCCGGGCGGAAACACCCGGCACCCTGGACTATGCGGTGCAGGCGGAGGCGGATTCCATGTCCAATACCCCACCCACCTATGCCTGGTACCTGGCCGGGCTGGTATTTGCCTGGTTAAAGGAGCAGGGCGGCTTAGCGGGTATGGCGGAAATTAACCGCAAGAAGGCCCAGTCCCTGTACGCCGCCATTGACGGCAGTAATTTTTACCATTCCCCGGTGGAGACAGGGGTGCGTTCCATGATGAATGTCCCCTTTACCCTGCCGGACGCTGAACTCGATAGTCAATTTCTTGCCGGTGCCCAGGCCCGGGGGCTGATGAACCTGAAGGGCCACCGCAGTGTGGGGGGCATGCGGGCCAGTATTTACAATGCCGTGCCCCAGGCCGCTGTAGACGCGCTCACCGACTATATGCGAGAGTTCGAGCGTGAACACGGATGATGAAAAGCTAAAACCCCTGCGGGAGCGGATTGATGCCATCGACCGCCAGCTGCTCACCCTGCTGAACGAACGGGCGGAATGTGCCTTGCAGGTTGGCGAGGTCAAAATGGGTCAGCAGGCTGAAGAGCAGCCCGTATATTACCGCCCGGAACGGGAGGCGCAGATTCTCAACGGCTTAATGGCCCAAAACCCGGGACCCCTGGACAGCAATGCGGTGGCGGGTTTGTTCCGGGAAGTGATCTCGTGTTGTCTGAATCTGGAGATGCCCCTGACGGTGGCTTATTTTGGCCCCGAAGGCACCTATACCGAAGCGGCCACGGTAAAACAGTTTGGCCACTTTGCCGCCACCCGGCCGCTGGCTTCCATCGACGAGGTATTTCGCGAAGTTGAATCCGAAGCCGCCCACTACGGGGTGGTGCCGGTGGAAAACTCCACCGAAGGTATGGTGAATCACACCCTGGATTGTTTCCTGACCTCAACGGTGAAAATTTGCGCGGAAATTGAGATGCCCATTCATCATGCCTTGTTGCGGGCGGAAGAGGCTGCCGGGGAGGTAACTGAAATATTGTCCCATGCCCAGAGCCTGGCCCAATGCCGGGGCTGGCTGGACCGGCACTATCCCGGGGTACCCAGGCTGGTGGTGGCCAGCAACGCTGAAGCGGCAAAAATTGCCGCGCAACGGCCACAGGTGGCGGCCATTGCGGGACAGATGGCGGCGGAGCGGTACGGCCTGCGCATATTGTCCGCCAACATTGAGGACAAACCGGATAACAAGACCCGCTTTTTGGTGCTTGGCCGCCAGGACGTGGGCCCGTCCGGCCGGGACAAAACCTCCCTGCTGGTTTCCGTGCGCAACGAACCCGGCGCCCTGCTGCGGGTACTGCGCCCCTTCGAAAAATTTGGCATCAGCCTGACGCGTATCGAAACCCGTCCCGCCCGCACGGGTAACTGGTCCTACGTGTTTTTTATCGACTTCGACGGACACCAATCCGACGACAATGCCGCCCAGGTGCTGAAAGCCATTGGCGAACTGGCTTTTGAGGTGCGGACCCTGGGCTCCTATCCCCAAGCCCTGGGCTGATGTGTATGCCCGTTTGTTGGCCTGTCCGTGGGCGTGCTTGCACGCAGCAGATCTGGATTTGATGGATACCCTATGACCAAACTCACCAACACACACCCGGGGATTGCGGGATTGATGCCGTATCAGCCCGGCAAACCCATTGATGAGCTGGCCCGGGAGCTGGGCATTGACAACATTGTTAAGCTGGCCAGCAATGAAAACCCCCGGGGGCCGGGTCCCCTGGTTCAGAACGCCATTACACAGCAGATGCAGGATTTATCCCGTTATCCCGACGGCAGTGGCTATATTCTGCGCCAGGCGCTGGAAGAACACCTGGGTGTGCAGGGTAACCGGATTACCCTGGGCAACGGATCCAACGACGTCCTGGATTTGATTACCCGGGTGGCGGTGGAACCGGGGTTTGAGGCCATTGTGGCGGAACACAGCTTTGTGGTGTATCGCCTGGCGGTGGCCTGTGCGGGGGGTAAACTGGTGACGGTGCCGGCCCGGAACTACGGTGCTGACTTAGACGGTATGTTAGAGGCCATTACCGAACGCAGCCGGGCCATCTTTATTGCCAACCCCAACAATCCCACCGGCACCTGGGTGACCGGGACCCAGCTCACCCGCTTCCTGGACGCGGTGCCGGAACGGGTCTGGGTGGTCCTTGACGAGGCGTACTTTGAATACGCGGACGAATACGCGGACGAATCCGCGGATCAGCCGGACTATCCCAATGGCATCAGCCTGCTCAGCCGCTATCCAAACCTTATCGTCACCCGCACCTTTTCGAAAATTCACGCGCTGGCGGCGCTGCGCGTGGGCTACAGTGTCTCCAGCCCCGAGTTTGCCGACCTGTTAAACCGCGCCCGGCAACCCTTTAACGTCAACAGCCTGGCCCTGGCGGCCGCCACCGCGGCATTAGACGATGCCCAGTTTGTGACCAGCTCTGTCCAGTTGAACCGGGCCGGCCTGGCGCAACTGACCGCGGGTTTACAAGGCCTGGGACTCAGCCATATCCCCTCGCTGGGGAACTTTGTCACCTTTGACAGTGGTCATTCCGGACCGGATGTTTTTCAAAGGTTGTTGCATGAGGGGGTCATTGTGCGCCCGGTGGCTGAGTACGGACTGCCCCGGCATATCCGGGTGAGTGTGGGCAGTGCATCCAGAAAACGCTGGTTCTCCTCAGCCAGGCC
>JANQMF010000049.1 GCA_028280225.1 Pseudomonadales bacterium
ATACAGGTGTTCAGAGGTTTTCTGTAGAACGCTGGTGCGTTCAGCGACACTTCGTTCCAGGTTGCGGTTTAACGCCTGCAGCTGGGCGCTGTGCAGGAACACCAGTTGAATGGAGCGGATAAGCAGGGCGGTGAGTACCAGCGAGCCAAACAGCAAGGCCATGCGCCAATTGCCCGCAACCTGATTTTGTGCGGCTTGCATCTGATTGGCGGCTTCTTTCAGTTCCGCTATGCGGTTTGGGATATGAGATTTTGTGATCTGGGGGAGTAGCCGGTCCAGGTCCACCCCGGACTTGGCAATGACCTTGGCGTGAGCGCGCAGGGATTTAAGTTTGGGATTTACCGCATCCCCGTGTACCCGGGTGTTATCCAGCACCTGTAACAGCCCCGACCTGGAATGAGCATCCCGCGCGGTCAGGCGAGCGATAATGGCTCTGGAAAGTGTACCCAGCACGGCTAGTTCGTCATCGCTGAGGGTAACCAGCAGTTGTGGGTCTTTAAGTGTGTGGATCAGGCCAACGCTGTTGCGGCTGGCGTTGCGATAGACTGAAAGTTGCATCTTAAGGCGCTCGATTTGCCCGCGCTTTTCCATCACCAGACCCAACAGCACGTTATCGTCAAATACACTTTGCACGTAGTTGGTATACTCAACGGCCAGGCGGGTCAGGCGGTCGTAGGATATGTACTGACCTCCTGCAACCATAAGGGTTTCGCGGTCTAATGCGGTGTTATACGACGCCGCCTTGTCCAGAATGCTGATCTGGTAGCGATGATCCTGGCGGCCCATCTGGCCGGATTGAAAGTAACTGATAACAACAAAGGCAACACTGAAGGTAAAGGCACAAAACAGCAGCAGGTGACGTTTCATAACAGTTCCTCCGGAACTTCCCCGGTCAGGGTCTGTAAAAACGCCACCAGATTGTCTAACTGGTCGTCACTGATTGGGCTGCCGAGCTGATATTCGGACATGATGCGCACGGCTTCCTCCAGCGTGGCCACTGAGCCGTCGTGAAAATAAGGTGCGGTTTCGGCAACGTTGCGTAACGAAGGCACCTTAAAGACGTACTTGTCCTCCTCCAAACCGGTGACGTTATAACGGCCATACGCAGCCTGGGATTGAATATCCCTGGCCAGATAGTAATTATCGTAAACACCAAATTTCTGGAAAAGGTTGCCTCCGACGTTCCTTCCCTGGTGACAGGATATGCATCCCAAGTCCATAAAGGCGGCGTAACCCTCGCGCTCTTGCAGCGTCAGCGCATCTTCATGGCCGGTGAGAAAGCGGTCAAACTTTGAATTTGGCGTTACCAGGACGCTTTCGTAAGCAACTATGGCGCTTTTCACAGAGTGTTCGCTGATTTGTCTGAACCCGGCGTGGCGAAACTGTGAAACCATGGCCTTGTCCCCACGCAGACGTTTGATAATCAGATCCCAATTGGCGGCCATTTCCACGTGGTTGTGTACGGGACCGTCCACCTGATCAAATAGGTTGGACACCCGGCCGTCCCAGAACTGGGCAAAGTTATAGCCGGCGTTCAGCACGGTGGGTGCGTTGTGCTCGCCGCTCCTGCCTTGAAAACCAATGGAAAACTGGCGGCCGTCGTCACCCCCTTCGTTAACCACATGGCAACTGGCGCAGGAGATTGTATTGTCAGCAGATAGTCTTGGATCGTGGAAGAGCTTCTTGCCCAGGGCCACTTCCGGACCAAAAGGTCTGGAGGGTGCTTCGATAGGTTCTATACCCAGGTACCCACTTTGCGCAACACTCACCCTGGGAGAGATATCAATGGGCTCCAGAGAGCTTGAATTGTCCACACAACCTGTCAGCAGACTGATCGGCAGGACAAAAATGTTAACGGCTGACCGGATTTGAAATCTAGCTGACAATTCCATTCTCACACTTCGAAAATCTGAACTATTGTTTATTTCAGGTTAGATGATCAGCGCAACGTAATACGGCCGTTTGTGCGACGATTGCATGGTTATTGCACGGTTACCGCGAGAGGAGGCTCAATATGAGCGAAGAACGTGTGCTATTTGTAGACGACGAACCCAAGGTTCTGGAAGGTATAAAAAGAAGTCTGCACAAAAAGTTTGAAGTTTTTTTGTCCCCCAGTGGCGCCAACGGGTTAAAGCAGTTGGACGAAAATGGGCCGTTTGCCGTGGTGATTTCCGATATGCAGATGCCGGAAATGAACGGGGTGGAATTTCTGAGCAAGGTACGTGACGTTTCTCCGCACAGTATTCGCATCATGTTGACGGGAAATAGCGACCAGCAGACGGCGGTGACAGCCATCAACAAAGTGGACGTGTTCAAATTTCTGAACAAACCTTGTGAACGGGACCAGTTGGTAGAGACGTTGAATTCTGCGCTGAATACTTATCGCAGCGCCAGAATTGAGCGTGATCTACTGGAAAATACGCTAAAAGGCAGTGTTGGCCTGTTGTCGCAGGTGTTGTCCCTGACCAATCCGGAAATATTTGGCCAAAGCCAGCGTCTGGCTAAACTGGCGGACGAAATTGCCCAACAGATGGGACAGAAACCGGATTGGACACTGGATACTGCTGCCTTGTTGTCACATATCGGCTGCATTAGTGCCAGCCACGAGCTTATGACTAAGATCCAGACAGGGGGCGTGCTTTCCGCGGACGAACACAGCTGTTATCAGAAGCACCTGCAAGATGGTGCGGCCATGTTGCGCTCCATTCCCCGTCTGGAACAAGTTGCCGACATCATCCAATGCCAGCGGTTGACGGGTAGTGGTGATCTCGTTGACGCTACATCACAAGTGCCGCTTTATGCCCATATCCTGAGAGTTTGTCATGCTGTTGAAGCTTGCGAATCCGCGGGCTTGCAGGGAGATGCGGTCATCAAACGCCTGGAGACTGATGAGGACGCTTTTGATCCGGCGGTTTATGCAGCAACAAAGCAGGTGCTGGCCAACAGGTACGCCGCCGTGGAGGGCCAGCAGCTTACGGTGGCTGAACTTCAGGATGGGATGATTTTGATGGAGGATATCCGTTCCACGGACGATGTGCTGTTGGTATGCCGGGGCTGGGAGACCACCGAAGCGGTGCGCAAGCATCTGCGCCTGGCGCTGGAGAACGGCACTATTAAAGATTCAATTTGTGTGGCGATGACCTAGGCAGAACCTAGGCAATAGGCCCGCCGACAAATCAACCCGGCTTTTCCTCAGAAGTAAACTGTTGTAGCCGTTCGTTGCGGAAGGTGTGAACCAATTCCGCCGGTACACAAACGGACCTTAAGTAGTCTGAATTATCTATCGGGTCTGTTATCAGGTCTGTGCCGGGGGCTGTTTCCAGCAACAGTTCGTGGGCAATAAAAACCGCGGTGAGGGGGCCAACGTTGGTGTCCTCCGCCAGGCTGGGTGTGTGGTGGAAAGCCACCGCCTGGACAACCGGTGCGGGCAGCCCCCACAAATCCAGCAGATAGGCGCCGATATCCGTGTGGTTATAAGACAGCAGGTCGTGTTCCGCCTGATGCCGCTGGATCATTCCGGTGCCCACCATGGTGTTGATCACTTTGTGCGCCCGTGTGTTGTGAACCATAAAGATTAACTGGCCAACGTCGTGCAGGAAACCGGCCAGGGTAGCTTGGCCAATCTGTTGTTTGGACAGCTTCAGCGCTTGTGCAACCTGGGTGGCCAGGTCCGCAACCTGGGTTGAATGCCGCCACAGATAGTCCAGATGCTCAGTGTCGCCACCGTCCTTAAAAGTAGAGAACAAGCTGATATTCAGCACCAGGGCCCGCAGGGTGTCGAATCCCAGGAGAGAAGCCGCCTGGGGGACTGAACATACTTCCCGGGCAATGCCAAAATGTGCGGAATTGACCAACTGCAGAATTTTGGCGGTCATTGCCGGATCTTTGCTGATCATTTCCCCCACACGTTCTAAGGACCCGTCGGGGGCGCCGGCTTCTTCGGTAATTTTGGTATATAGATCCGGAAGGGTGGGTAGTGCGTCGATACCGTGAACAAATTCGATCAGCTCCGGGCAGTTGAGCTTTTCCCGCAGACGAATCACCCGGTTGATGGCCGCCACCAGATCGTTAACGCCGCAGGGTTTGGCAAAATATTGATGCACAACACAAGCGGCTTCGTAAGACATCTGCGAATTTGCGAAGCCGGACAGGCCAAAACGGATGGCGTCCGGACAGTGTTCCCGGCAGTGATTAAGTACCTGGATGCCGTTGATCTTTGGCATCAACATGTCTGAAATCACCACATCAAATGACTCTGCTTCCAGCAGTTGCATGGCGGCTTCGGGGTTACTTTCCAGGGTAATGGACCATTGTTTGCGCATGGGCCGCAGGGATCGTTTTAAGCCTTCCAGGACGTTTGGCTCGTCGTCCACAATAAGAATTGTTCTCATACTACTTGCTTCCTTGCCAGTATAACTAGTGCTTCTCCAGCAAAGACTGGCGCTTGCCGGAAAATGCCTCGCGCTTCCTGCGCTCGTAGTCTCTGCCCGGAATGCCCGCATGCCGGACAACAGTTTGTCTGTTCTTCCGGATAATGCCCCGAGTATCAGGCATTCAGGACAGAGACTTATTAAGCTTAGTAGGCTGGGTGGGGGGAGATGGGTCCGTTTTGTGGACAAACAAGAAGGTTATGAGGTGGCCAGTTTCGACAGCGCCAAAAACCCACTTTCGGAACCTTCGTCAACCGGCCTGATCTCCACGGTGGCGCGTTGCGCGCAACCATCTTTACGGTAATTTGTGATGGTTGCCTCAACAGGTACCCTGGCTGCAACACCTTGTTTAAGCTTGTGGTGCATGGCGGTTTCCGTCAGGGGACCGTGCAGGAGCTCGCTGGGCTTACGGTTATACACTTCTGCGTAGCTAAACCCCCACAATTTGGTGAACTCGGTGCTTACCCATCTTATTTTTCCGTTGTTGTTGGTCACAATCACCGCCACCGGTGCGCTGAGGCCTTGGACCGGTTGGGGTTCAACGGTTATGGTGCGGGTTAGAATCCCCATAATTTGTTCGGCCACTTCAAGCCCCCGGGGAGAAAGACGGACCGTGCGGGTGCGGTGATCCTTTGCGGTGTCCATTTGCACCAGATTGAGGCTGCGTTTGTGGGGACTGCCTTCCGGACCCAGTAGTTTTAAGGCCCTGGATACGGCTCTGCGGTCCAGTCCGGTTTCTTTGACAACGTCGCGTATCTCTAAAGGTTGGGAAGATTCGTTACCCCAGGCGATGCGGACCAGGGTTTTCAGGTGAATCAGGTTCAGGTGGGGGTCCAAGTCACGCATTAGGGTGTTAAGCGCCGCTTCAACAGCGGACCAAACCTGTTTGCGCGGTGAAGGCCCCGATCTGCTACGATCCGGCCCTACGGTCTCATCTGTGAGGTTATTCATCCTTGATATCGCACCCGTTTGTGACCAGGCGGTGTCATTGTAGCGTAACTATTTTAATATAACTTGTGGTAGTTAATGGGTTAGGTGTGAGACTATTAACTGTCTTTGTGGGCGGGTTTGCGTGAAGCGCGACAGATCCTCAAACCCCTTATAAATTCTCCAGGTACCAGCGCACAATCCCAACATCCGCCGCCTCGGGGGCTAATGACAAATACCGTTCGAAGGCTTGTCGGGCCGTATCCACTTGACCTTGTTGTCGGGCCGCCATGCCTAGTTCCAGATAGGCGGGGGCATAATCTTCCCGGGCTTGCACCGCCTGTTGATAAGCGGTCACCCGGCGGCTGAAATCCGGCCCATCCGGCGCCGCCAGACGATCGGTTTCGCCCAGCAGAAAGTATCCCCGGGGGTCCTCGGGCTGGGCGTGCACGTATTTGCGAAAAGCCGAGGCCGCCCGGTCGAAATACCTTTCGCGTAAATCCTGGGCGCCGGTGCGTAAGATGGCGCCGGCTACAGCCCGGGCGTATGTGTCACTGTCGGGTACTTCTCCTGCCTGATAACCCTTTTTGCGCTCCGCCTTGCGCACCGCTTTTTGCAGGTTTTTCAGGCGGTCGTCCAGGGTGGGATGGCTGCTCCACAACAGGCGCGGGCTGACCACACCGTAAGCGTCGTTTTGTTTAAGGATTTCAAAAGCCCGAATGGCTTGCGCCTGATCGTAGCCGGCAGCGGCTAACAGGGCCAGACCTTCTGCATCAGCGGCGTGTTCGTTTTTGCGTGAATAACCGCTGGTTACCAGATCAGACCACAAGCCCCCGGCCTGCATCATGGCGGTGTCAACCACCCCGGTTTTAGCCGCCACCGCAGCGGTGGCCAGCAGCCCCAGGCCCTTACCCACGGCAGATTGACGTTTGTCCGCCACCAGTTCGCGATAAGAGTGCCGTTGCAAAAAGTGTGAAAGTTCGTGTCCGATAATGGCGGCCAACTGTGCCTCGTTTTCCATCCCCGCCAGCAAGCCGGTGTTGACGGCGATGGTACCGTAGGGATAAACCCAGGCGCTGAGCAAGTTGTTCTGCACCACAATAAACTTGATTTGTACATCCAGATGATCAAGACGGTTACCCAGCAGGCGTTTGCCGATGGTGTCCAGGTAAGTTTCCAGTTGGGCATCTTCAACCAGCCGGCCTTCTTCCCGGATGTTATCCTGGTGACCGACCGCAATCTCCCAAAGGGCTTGTTCCGCCTCGTTTTCAGGCAGCGTTTTCACATCCTGGATATGTTTGATGCGTGCTGCCTGCAAAGGCAAGGCAAAAAGCATCAGGATCATTAAAAAGCTTATGTGTTTCATTTCAGCTCCCGTTTGTCAGCGGGTCAATAACTAAAGGGGTTTGAAAGCCATCTGCACTGCCTTTCTTAAGCGTTTGGGATCGTTGAGATAGTTATCTTCCCGCAACACCAGCTTATCCGCCCGGCGTTCCTGCATAACGTCAATACCGCCACGCTGCAGGTACAACAATTTGTCTGAGCGGTCATAGATGGCAAGCTGAAAAGAAGCTGCGGCAATGCTGCCCTGGTAGTTTTTACCGCCGAACAGGGAAAAACCATCGCCGCTGCTCTTGACCTTGCGTTTTACGCCATCCCATTCGGCACGATCGTCAGCAAAGGCGGCGCTGACCGCGCGCAAAGACATTTCGGCAAAGGCATCCACGGGATGACGCAGGCGCATTTCCCGTTTGCTGTGATCAAGGACGGCTGTACGGTGTTTCTGATCCAGTTCATCAAGGCGTAAGCCGCCAACCCGCTGGACAAATAACGTGCGTATTTCCTGATAAACCGGAATACCCACACCTTTGAGCCGGGTCTTGTTCAACGCCTTGGTCGCTTCAGCCTCAAGGTGTTGATGCATTTGTGCAGACAGGGTGAACATGTCCGGTACGTCCAAGGGCGCCAGCGCAACGGTTCGCACACTCTTGCGAAATTTTTTCTTTTCGATCAGATAGGGTGAATCGTCAGCCCCGTGTACTGTGTGAACACCCGGCAGGATAGTGCTGGACAAAAGGACCAGTGCCATGGTCATCAGTTTTGGCATATTCCCCCCTTCTGCATCCCCGAATGGGCCGTACCCCAGTTTGCCCCAACGTCAGCGGGTTGGAAACCATCCATATGGATGAGCGTTACACACCCGTTGCCATTTAAGTGCCCGATTTGCCTTTTTTCATCATTGGAATAAGCGGCTTCAAGGTCAGGCCGGCGGGTAGTAGTGAGGAAGGGTCGAAGGGTTCCCTTTGTAGAACCTGATAATTACACAAGATCGTTTGTGTAAACTGTTTCTTGATTTCAGTTTACACAAGCAATTTTGTGTAAATTAGTGATTACACAGAGTCAAAGCAGATGTGTGCAAGGCGCTGCCGAAGTGGGTTTAATTTTCAACCTATTTGAGGACCGCACCAGCTAAACGGTAATTTCCCCAGACCCTTCCAGGAATGCACCAAAGCGGGTTTCATCACCGGTCAGGGCCGGTTTTAAAACCACGTCAAAATAGCCGTCTATGCCGGCCCACTTGCCGGAACCCTCCCAAAGGGTAAAGCGGCCACGGTCTTCTTCCGTGGGTGCATCCCAGAACCAGTCCACCTTGACATTGATTGTGTCACCGTCGATGTCCGTGAAGATGGCGTTGCCAAATCCGCTGCGCACAATCCCGGACGAATCGATATCGTCCATTCCGGTTAAATAGGCATGCAGATAAGCATCGGGCCTGCCATCTATGCTTACCTTTAAGGTGCCTTCGGTTTCGTAGGTAAAGCTGGCCAGTTCGGACTGGGTGGGGATGGCCTTGCCCCAGGCGGCAACGCCGCCGCCGGAAATAGTTGCTGCTGTCATTGGTTGCTCCTTATTGTGCTGGTTGTTTTTAAATGAATGTTCAGGCGGCTTCTGTTCAGGCCGCTGCCATGCGTTGAATCCAATATTGATTCAGCTGCCAGATGGCTTTCTCCAGAGAGCATAGGCGCCCCTGGGTGGTGAGCCGGCCGTTTAAGCCCTGCCATGGGCCTTTGTTGGCGGCAATGTCCTCTTTGTGAATGTCGACTATCCGGTTGCGCGTCTCGATCAAATCGTCGGGTGTCATGGCCGCGTTGAGTTCCGGATGCAGCAGAATGTGGATATATAGATCCATTTGATCGTAGGCGTTGGGTTTCAGTTGATACCACAGCCCAACCTGGTTAGATGCGGCTATCAGAAAAGAAGGGAAAACTGCCGCGGCAAACAGGCTTTTACGCTGGCTGTCCGACAGGGTGGCGAATGATGACAGGCTTGCAGCCGCAGGGGTTTCGCCGGGCATGGCCAGAAACGCCCACGGCCCGTTATTGTCCGGAACCGTCGACTGCCGGGCAGGATAGTCCAGTTCCAGCGAATATTTGTGCGTGCCGATGTGG
>JANQMF010000219.1 GCA_028280225.1 Pseudomonadales bacterium
CGGGTTTGTCTGGACCCGGCCGACCATATCGCCACGGTGATGGCGGAACACGGTGCCAATGTGCGCTTTTCCGGTACCGTAAGTCCCTTACCCCTGTACCAGCGCTTACATGGACAGGTAGATGCGGCTGCCGAACGGGCGGGTTCGCCGTTTTCCCCGGAACAGATTCGGGTTCTGAATGTGACGGATATCTCCACCTACTACCGGGATCGGGGTGCAACCATTACCCGGGTTGCGCAAGTGGTGCGGGACTTAATCACCACCCAATGCGGACGGTATCTGGTGGCATTGCCGTCTTACGCCTATCTTGCGGCCCTGCAGGAGAACCTGGCCCGGGATTGGGATCAGGCCACACCCCTGGTGGTTCAGCAACGGCACTTGAGCCACGAAGATCATCAGCAGATGTTGAGCCGTTTTGCCAGCGCTGACGGCGCGGTTATGTTGATTGTCTCCGGAGGCGTATTTGGCGAATCCGTGGACTTTGGCAAAGCCGGAATCGAAGGGGTTGTGCTGGTAGGTTTAGGTTTGCCGCCACCTACCTTGGAGCGCAATCTCATCGAGGCGCACTTTGACGAAGTAGAAGGTCAGGGGTGGGGCAACATGGTTGCCTTTACCCAACCCGCCCTGGTCAAGAGTGTCCAAGCCGCCGGGCGTATGCTGCGTTCACCTGAAGATCGTGGCGTCATTTGTTTGGTGGATGCCCGCTTCACCCGGACCGAAGTCCAGCAATTCTTTCCCCAACACTGGCAACCCAAGGCCATCAAAGCCCGGCAGCTCCCCGCTGAAGTCAATTCTTTTTGGCAACAGCAATGAATTAAGGTGAAGTCATTGTCCAAGGTGTAGATAATTACCCGCTCTTAAGAATTGATTAGCCGCTTAACCTGGACCGAGAATTGTATGAATTTTAGACGCACAAAAATTGTGTGCACAATTGGACCCGCTACCACCAGCTTCCCGATGTTAAAAAAAATGTACGAAGCCGGCATGAATGTGGTGCGGCTGAATATGTCTCATGCCACCCACGCTGATGCGTTGAAGATTATCAACTGGATTAAAACCCTCAATCGACAGGTGGCTCAACCTGTACCGGTCCTGTTGGATACGCAAGGCCCGGAAATCCGCACGGGCGTTTTGCCCCAACCCATGGAGCTGCAGGCCGGGGAGGTGGTTACCCTTACCGTCAGGGACGCGGCTTTAGTGGAAAAGAAGTCCATTTTTGTCAACTACGACGAGATTATCGATGTGGTTGACGTGGGCCGAATTGTTACCGTAGACAACGGCTTACTCAACTTTGAAGTGCTGGAGAAAAAAGACCACCAGTTACGTTGTCGGGTGGTTGACGGTGGCGTATTAGGTAGCCGCAAACACGTTAACCTCCCCGGAGTACGGGTCAATCTACCGGCTATCACCAAAAAAGACCGCGAGGATATCGCCTTTGGCGTGGCCAACGATGTGGACTTTATTGCCTTGTCCTTTGTACGCAGTGCTAACGATATCAAGGAACTGCGCGACTTTTTGGGTGCCAAACAAAATACCATCAAAGTTATCGCCAAAATTGAGGATCAGGAAGGCGTCACCAATATCCATAACATTGCGAAGCTTTCGGACGGTGTCATGGTAGCCAGGGGGGATTTGGGTATCGAAACCGACATAGCAGACCTGCCCAATGTCCAGCGGCGCATTGTGCACTCCAGCGCCCAGTGGGGAAAACGATGTATTGTAGCCACCCACCTGTTGGAATCGATGATCGACAACCCCATTCCCACCCGGGCGGAAGTGACCGACGTGGCTAACGCCATCTATGAGGGTGTGGATGCAGTGATGCTGTCCGGCGAGACCAGTGTTGGTAAACATCCCGTGCGCTGTGTTGAACAACTGGCGGCCATTGCCGAAAAAGCGGAACGTTTTCCCGGTCTGGGTTATGAGAAAGATCTGGTGATCTCCGACGACAAACAGCACGTTGCCGTGCATGCGGTTGCGCTGGCTGAGTCTTTAGATGCGGAAGGCATTGTGGTCATCACCCGCCGCGGCATCACCGCTGACTATGTCACCAACGCCCGGCCCATGCACGTACCGGTATATGCCTTTACCAACCACAGTCAGACCCGGCGCAGACTGGCTATGAACCGGGCGGTCACCGGTTACCGGACCGCCTTCAGTTCAGACCCGGAGAAGACCCTGCAAAGGGCTTTTGATGTGCTCAAAAAGCGCGAAAACCTACCCGAGGGATCTAAACTGGTGGTTATTTCCGATGTACTTGCTGATCAAAAAAGTGATGCTATTCAGATACGTAGACTTGATTAAGCATAAACTACTGAAGCTTTTGGACACACTTTGCGGTAAGCTGAACGGCGTTGGTCCCCAGCCAAAATAGTTGAGAAAATACAACGTCACCGGCAGGCTGCCTAAAGACACTTTCTAACGCTAATGGACAGTATGGCTTTTACGTTCAACCCACATTATCGGCTTTTGCGCAAAGCAATCCTTGGCGTTGGCTTACTCATTTTCAACGTCTTCTTCAGTGTTTGGGTCCAGGCGGAACGCATCGAGCTGGATAATGGTGATGTCTATGAGGGTGACGTTGTGGAAGGCACCCGCACCGGACGGGGGATTTATATCTGGGCCGATGGCAATAAGTACGAAGGCGATTTCGACACCAATACCATGCACGGCAAGGGTACCTATACTTGGACCGACGGGCGTTCATATACCGGGGATTTTGTGCGCGACCGGCGGCATGGTAAAGGCCGTTTTGTCTGGGCCAATCTCGATGTTTACGAGGGTGACTTTGTGGACGGCAAACGGACCGGTGTCGGCAAAATTGTCTGGCGGGGTGAGGCGGAATATACCGGGGAATTTCTCGACGACAAGCTACACGGCGAAGGCAGCTACCGCTGGCAGGATGGACGTCAATATATCGGCCAGTATTTAGATGGCCAGCAATCCGGCAGAGGCACCTTTGTCTGGCCGAACGGCAACCGTTACATCGGCGACTTCTTAAGTGATCAGCGGCATGGTGAAGGCGTCTTTTATTGGCGGGACGGCACCGTTTACAGGGGGCAGTTTGAAGCCAACAAAATGCACGGTTGGGGGATCAAACGTCAGCCCGATGGTCAGTTGGAACTGCAACGCTGGATTCAAGGCACTCTGGACCTTAACCAGACTGTAGCCGCTCAACCCAATTGTTCGCTGAATCATCTCGAACGCCCCTGGATGTTTGACAGTGCCGAATGTGTGAACGGTTTGGCTCATGGCACCGGTGTTGCCGCCAGTCTGGACGGTCAAATGATTATCCCCGAGGCGCGCTTTGTCCTGGGACAACTGGTGGGCGGGACGGTGCTGGTCCTGCCTGTTGATCAGACAGACCGTGATTCGGTGTCGCCTGAGCAGGGATCTTAGCGGTTAACCCGCATGACCTAGGTTATGTTGCCCAGAATTCCAGGATACATTATTGATCACACCGTTGCGGAAACGAGTTCTGCGGTGCTCTACAGCGGCATGGAAACGGATACCAACCGCCGGGTTGCCATTAAGGTCACCCCCGGCGCGCAACAGTCGGCAGAAGCGGCGGTATTGTTTGCCATTCCAGTACACCGCAACATTATTGAAATGATCGATCACGGGCGCTGCGATGCCGGTGCCTACGTGGTTTTAGAATATCTGAATAACGGCAACCTGCAACAACGGCTGGAACATGGCATCCACATACAGGCGTTGATCAAGGTCATCAAAGACATTGCCCGGGCTTTGGATGTGGTTCACGCCGCAGGGTTTGTACACTGTGATATCAAACCGGAAAACGTACTGTTCCGGGCGAACGGCAGCGCCGTGCTGGCTGACTTTGGTATTGCCCAACCCATCCATACCTCCTGCAAGTCCGTTGACGGCCTGGTGAAGGGGACACCGGAATACATGAGCCCCGAACAAGCTGCCGGACGTGAAGTTGACGGGCGGGCTGACATATACAGTCTGGGGGTGCTGTTGTATCACGTCCTGGTGGGGCAGTTGCCGTACCGGGCGGAAATCCCTATAGAAATGGGCATTAAACATTTACAGGAGCCCATTCCACGTCTGCCCGCTTACCTGGCTAATTACCAGGAGGTGGTGGATCGCGCCATGGCCAAACGTACCGAACAGCGTATTGGCGGAGGGGGTTTGTTAGTCGATTTGCTCGATACCGTGCGGGTAGACACCATGGCCACAGCTTCAGTCATTCGCACAGAAAGCATCTCCACCCAGGAGATTGTAGCTGCCGGTGGTGATTTGCTGGCCACCCAGCGGGATCCGGTACGGCTGGAGCGGCAAACCCAGCGGCGCAATCAACGTCGCATGGTGCGTTCCAGCCTGTTGTTTGCCTTGTTAGTCAGCCTCCTGGGGGCCGGGGCGTTTTACAGCTATCAGGAAGGTTTGATTTCACCACAACTGATCCTCAGCAAACTCGGGCTGGGAGAAGATCCGGTATTGCTGGCTGCCTGGGGTGAAGCACAGTCTCTGCACCAGGATCCTAACCAGGGTTTGGCCGCCATTGTTGCTGCTTATCGCCGGGTATTGGTGATTGACCCGGGGCATACCGCGGCAAATCAGGCGGTATCCAGTTTGGCCAACGAGTGGATGAATATTATCGACGAAGCTTTGCGGCAGGGTAACCTGGAAACCGCCGCCACCCGCTTGAGTGAAGCCTCGGCAGTGTTTCCCAATGATGTCGGCTGGGTACAACTTGCCACCCGTTTACAAAACCGTGAGCGGGCAGAGCGTATTCTGACCAGCACGGAAAGTCTGCTCACCAGTCATGGATTATCGGATCTGCCCAGCGCAACCGCTGCTATTCAGTCCTATCAGGAAGTCCTGCGTCTGGCGCCGGGGCATCCTCAGGCTGAAGAAGCCCTGGCACAACTGGCCGTACACTACGCAAACCTGGCTACCACAGCCGCAAGCACGGGTCAGGTTGGTGATGCCATCAGCCTGTTGGAACGTGCCACCGCCGCGGACAGTAGTCTGGCGGCCTTGGACGAGGTGCGGGCGCTGATCTCTCAGGCCACCACCACCCAAGCCGCTATCGACGACATTCTGCAGCGGGCCCGGCGGTATCGTGCGGACAACCGGCTGATTACCCCCGCCGGAGAAAATGCGGCAGAACTGTACCACCGGGTATTGGCAACAGATCCCGACAATATCATCGCCACCCAGGCGCTTAACGAACTGCGCGCACAAATCACGGCCAACGCTGACCAGTTACTGGCGGATGGACGGCTGGGCGCGGTGGAAAATCTAATGAACCAGGCGGGTGCCGCCGGCATGAGTACGGAATTTGTCAACGGCATACGTGGCCGCCTGGACTCACAACGCAGTCGTCAGGAAGAAATTGCCACCCACCTTGCTCAAGCCCGTCAACTGATCGCCTCGGGATTTTTGACTGCGCCGGCGAATGACAATGCGGTCACACACTTGCGCTCGGTACAGCAACTCGACCCGGGCAACCCCACCGCAGCGGCGTTGTTACAACAATGTGCCCAGCGCCTGGCGGCGGTGGCCAAGGAAGCGTTTGAATTTGGCTTTGTCGACAGTGCAGAACAATATTTGGATCTTGCGCTCACCATCACACCGGAAGTGCAGGAATGGGTTACTCTTAGGGATTCATGGGAGAATAAGTAGCTGCCGGTGAAGATGGGTGCTGCTGTCAAGACAATGGACACTGTAAGTCACGATATTACCTATTTGCTTTATTGGGATGACGAGAGCATTCCCATCGAAGCCAATATGACCCTGGGCAGCCATCTGGAAAACGACCTGATGGTGCCTGGGGAAGATGTCAGTGAATATCACGTACGCATCGATCAGTCCGAACGCGGGCCGGTGTTTATACCCCTGGGAGATGCCACTCTCAACGTCAATGGGCATGAATATGATATGCCGATCCAAACCATAATTGGTGATGTAGTGAGCATTGGCCAGGTCACCATGCAGATTGGTGTGGAGATAGAACGTCCGTCAGAAGCACAATCCTGGACCTTACATGCGGATCGGGGGGACCAGAGTTATCTGCTGGGCGGCGAAACATCGGTGGGTCGCAGCGAAGAGGCACAAGTGAGTATTCGCGACGAGCATATCTCGCGGCATCATGCCCGGTTTGTGGAACACGACGGCTTTATCTGGATACAGGATCTTCGCTCGGCCAACGGCACCAAGGTCAACGACCTGCCCGTCCAGGGAGGGTGCCGCCTGTTTCATGGTGACTATGTCTCATTTGACAAATTACGTTTTCAGGTGATCGGCAGCGGGGAAGATCTGACCCCCATCAAACACTTCCCCAATGCTCTGGCGCCAACAACGCATCGGGCCCCCAAACCCAAACACGACACCACGGAGTTTGTCCCCATTGAAGGTTCCGTGGCCAGCGAAATTACCGAAGTGGCTGTGCAGAATGCCCAGGCGGCCACGATCAAGGAAGCCGGGGCATTCCTGATAGGTGCGTCAACGGCAGTGGAGGGCCAGATCTTTCAGCTTCAGGTTGGCGAAAATCGTATCGGCAGGCACATCAATTGTAATGTATTGATAAACGATACAACCGTATCGTCAGAACATGCCAACATCAATGTTCGGCCCGAAGGGGTAAACATCATTAATCTTATGGCAACCAATGGTACCAAGGTAAATGGCGAAAACGTCACCAGCGCAAAACTGGCGGACGGCGACGTGGTGCGTTTTGGCCGGGTCAGCATGGTTTTCAAGGATATCCCACCCTCAAACGCGGATGATCATCCCCTGTTAAGACGCATGCAAAAATCCGTCCTTGCCGGTATTCTGGGTTTAGGCATTCTGCTGCTGATTATTGTTCTTGTGTAAGCAACATCTTCTATAATCGGCTGACTTGTGTTTAGGTCTCCCGGGACCTATATTGCCTGCCCGTTTTACCAGTTAGTTGCGGAAAAAACCCTTATGCCTGTACAAATTCCTTATCGCCGCCAGCTCGACTTTACCTACGGCGCCTCAGAAGTTGTAGCCCCGGGTGTACGACGAGTGATTGCGGAAAATCCAAGCCCCTTTACCCTCTACGGCACGGGCACCTATATTCTGGGTACGGGAAAGGTGGCGGTGATTGATCCGGGCCCGGCAGATCCGGTGCACATCAACGCCGTTCTGGCGGCTGTTGACGGTGAAGAAATCAGTCATATTCTGGTCACACACACGCATATGGACCACTCGCCGGGTTGCGCCATATTGCAACAGCACTGTTCCGCGCCTACCTATGCTTACGGTCCTCACGGGGCGGGCAAGCTGGAACAGGGGGTAAGTGTAGAAGAGGGGGGTGATATGGAGTTTCAACCCGATGAACGGGTTGCGGACGGTGACATTCTGGAGGCAGATGACTGGTCTGTAGAATGTGTGTACACACCCGGCCATACCTCAAATCACATGTGTTTTGCCCTGCGCGAGAGCAAGCTTCTGTTCACCGGCGATCATGTCATGGGCTGGTCGACCAGTATTATTTCACCCCCCGACGGTGATATGGCGGCCTATATGAACAGCTTGAACCTGCTGTTGGAGCGGGATGATGAAGCCTATTGGCCAACCCATGGGCCGGTTATCAACGACCCGAAAACCCATGTCAAGGCGTTTATCGCCCACCGCCGGGAACGTGAAGAACAGATTTTGAATTGTATCGACCAAGAGGTTTACAACATTCTGGATATGGTGCCCATGATGTATGCGGACACCCCTGAATTTATGTATCCGGCAGCAGCGCGAAGTGTGCTGGCGGCCATTGAGTACCTGGTGGCCCGGGGTGAGGTTGTCAGTCAGGGTGAATTAAATCTGGACGGTCAATTTACCCGGCCTTAACGTTAAGAAACGCACCGTCCGGCTTTGTCTGACCCACGGTTCAGCTTTCCGGCGCTTTGCGGGAACTGTTAACCCGCGGATACACGATCGGGTACTATGGGATGGCTGCGATGTCCCACATTGATGTCCTGGGCCAGCGGTAGCTGCACCATAACCGCAACACCGGAACCATCCACCAGATTCATGGCACGCACCGTGCCGCCGTGATATTCCGCGATAATTCTCACCACGTATAACCCCAGGCCAAAATGGAGCCGGTTCTGTGGGCCCCGGTGACTGACCATGGAATCAAAAACAGACTTTTCCACTGCATCCGGCAATGATGGCCCGCGATTGGCAACGGTAATTTGCAATTGATCCCGGTAACAGTCCAATTGTACGCGAATAGCGGTATCCGGACGGTGAAAGTCCACTGCGTTGTCGATGATCTTGTCCAGAATCTGTTCGATGCGAAAATCAGATACCATGGCCACGGCAGGCCGGCCCGGACCGCGGTAGAAAAAGTTTGTTTGCGGGTGAACCAGATTACAATTGGCGACATAGTTTTCCAGCAGCTCACCAATATCTACCGCTTCCAGTTCTTCGGTTTCCAGGGCATCCTCCAGGTTTGCCGCGTCCGCGAGGTTTTGCACAATGGAGCCGATGCGATGCACCCCGCGTTTGGCACTGTCCAGGTACTTACTCTGACCCACCCCGGGGTGTTCTTCAGCCAGGTTCTGCAAGGACGTGCTTAAGGTGTTAAGCGGATTATTGATCTCGTGCCTGAGTGTTCGGGGCATGCTTTCCAGAAAGGTATTGTGCCGGTGTAACCGGGATAACATGTTGGAGACGCTGCGTGCCAGATCACCAATTTCGTCCCCGGCGTGCATCTCATTTCGCAGTTCGCCGATGCGTAACCGGCCATATGAGTCAATGGCGGCGTTTGCTTCGCGGCGTAAGTTGCGGATACGCCAGGCCAGACGACCGGCAAATACCAGCAGCGCAATAAATACGGCAAACAGACTGAGCACCGAAACCATGGTGGCCTGATCCAGGGCAGCCCGCTGGTAAGACAGAATGTCCTCAATATTCTGCTCCACCACAACGGTGCCGATTACCGCATCCGCGGAGATGATAGGGTGGGCAGCCAGAATAATTTCGTTGTTCACGTCGGCGCGACTGCGCATGGCAATGGGTTCACCGGACAAACTCGATTCAATGGCGATATCCGCGGTCTTGTCTTTGTCGATTTCCGGTTCAGCCGGCCCGGTATAAACCTCCTTAAGAATCAGGGATTGCACCCAGGCGCGGGCGGTCTCCAACCACAAAGCAATTTTTTCGAACCAGGTGGTACGGTCCGGGCTTGGGCTAACCGTTTGAATGGCACCGGTTTCGGCCCGTACTCTCTTTTCGTTGTCGATGACCAGAATACGTGAGCCGGAAAAGCCTAGTCCCTGAATAATGTTGCGCACTTCCGGAGAGCGCAAGACCACCAGGTTAAAACTCTGCTTACCTGCGGTGGGCAGGGTTCGCGTTGATCCGACGATGGCCCGGGTATTGGGATCGTCAACGTCAACAAAGGTAATGCCGAAAAAGCGCCGGGAACCCAGCAGGGCAATAGGGAATCGAAACTCGATGACCACCTCATCACCTTCCTGCCTGACATATCCCTGAATGCGGTTATCCGCCGACCCGGTAGCGGCAAACCGCCATTCGTCATCCATGGCAAACCCGGTCACGCGCGACTCCTGCAATACCAGGGTGATGCGTCCGTCCTCGCCATCGTTGCGGATAAAATCCAGGCGGATATGGTCTGCGTTGTCCAGCCGCAGATAATCCGGATCGCGATATACCAGGTTTTGGTCTTTGATCCGCATGTGTGCATACAGCTGATCCGCGCGTTCTCCAAGCAGCAACTGAAAGTCGCCATCCCGGGTCCCGCTGAGAGATCCAAAAGACAGATAGTCATCCAGCAGGTTTTGATCCCAGTCGTCCACCAGAGCGTCTAATCTGATGCTGTTCTGCAGCGGGTGGGCAAAGAGGGGCTCAAAATCTTCCAGATTGACCGGCAGATCGTTAAACAGATCCTCCCGGCCGTTAAACAACGTGGAAATACTCTTGGCCGTCAGTAGCTGAGCCTGGGACTGGCTCTGCACCAGAATACGCTCCATGTCCACCAACTGTTGGTAGCTGAACCAGGGTACAACCAGCAGTGCCAAACCGAACAGGAACAATTTTGTGCCAAGGCGGGGACCCTTGACACGGTCGTTAAATTTCATTGTTCAGACCAGCGGTATCCATAACCATATTCGCTTTTGATGGATGAAAAGTCCGCATCCACCTTCTCAAACTTCTTACGGATGTTGCGCATATGCGTATTAATTGTATTGTTAGATACAATGCTCTGCATGGTGGCATTCATCAGAGTTTCATAGCTGACCGCATGGCCGGGCATGCGCACCAGTTTTTCCAACATACGAAACTCGGTGCCGGATAAATCGATGCGTTGTCCGCGCCAGGAGGCGAGAAGGGCATCGGTATCCAGTGCCAGTTCGCCGATCTGCCGGGCTGCGGAATTGTCGATTTCCGGCTCCTGGTCTCTGGCTTCGTTGATGCGCAACAAAGATGAAATCCTCTCAGCCAGGTAATCCAGTGAAATGGGTTTTGGCAAGTAGTCCCAGGCGCCCAGGCGCAAACCCGAAATTTTGTCGATTTCATCGATGCGTTCGGTGAGAAAAATCACCGGAAGATTGGGTGATCGTGTTAACAGATCGCGGCACAATTGGAAGCCCGCGTCCACTTCCTCACCCAGAATAATGTCCAGAATGGCGAGGTCCGGCAGACCATCGTTGAATCCGGCCAGAGCTTCGTCCCGGCTGGCGTAGGCGCGAACCTCATAACCCTTTTTGCTGATGGCGTCTTTGTAGTTGGAGCGCTGATCCGGGTCGTCTTCGACAATGGCTATAATTTTGGCCAAAATCTGCTCCCGATTTCCTTGATGACTTGATGAGTAGTTTCAGCGGCTGATTTTACCGCTTTTTATCCGGAATGGGCGGATAATTCCCCACAGCCTAAAAAATGTGCCCCAGTGCACGATTTTCATCCTATATTTCTCCATAGTTGAACAATAAATTTCACTTTTTGCTTAGACAATCTTTGCGAATGTGGGTGTTTAATGCGTGGCTGACACGTTGAAAAATCATCCCTAACCGACCGCAAAGGACTTGCAACCACAGGATGTGAACATGAGCGACAAAATTTTTATCCCCTTTACCGAAGCGCTTGTTGAAGACGGTGCTACACCACCCGGCGACTTGGTCCCTTACCAGATGGCTTACCGGTGTGTCCGTTTGTTGGACGGCACCTACGATTTCCGCAATGTCCCCGCCGAATCGGGTGCAGTAGCGGTGAAAATTGAGCTGCGCAGCGGCAAAGACTTGATTTCCGGCGGACACCTGGGGCACGCTGCTTAAACACTGGTAGCGGAAAACATGTTTGGCCTATATAGCGGCAAATTGGCTGGAGTTGCTGGGCCTGCTGTCGGGCCTGTTATGTGTTTGGCTGCTGATTCGTGAAAATGTTCTAACCTTTCCCCTTGGGCTGATTTATGCGCTGATCACGGTGGTTGTGGTGGCCCGGGCCGGCTTGTTTGCCGACGTGCTGCTTAATCTCTACTACGTGGGGATGAACGCCTACGGTTGGTACTATTGGTTATACCACGGCGCACAACGGCGAAACGCCCGATTAGCCGTGCATTGGGTACCACGAGGGCAGTGGCCGCTCCTGCTGGGCCTTATCCTTGGGCTCACCCTGATTATGGGCTGGTACTTTGCCGCCTTTACCCGTGCAAGTCTGCCTTACCCGGACAGCTTTACCACCGTGGCCAGTTTTGTTGCGATGTGGATGTCTGCCCGCAAATACCTGGAAAGTTGGGTGTTGTGGTTTGTCATCGATGTTGTTCAGGTGATTTTGTATCTATACAAAGGCATTAACGAATATGCACTGTTGTATTTTGTTTACCTGGTCATGGCGGTCATGGGCTGGCGGGCGTGGCGGCCGCATCTGACACCCACCCCAGCTTGACCGGTACCCTGGTGAACCCGTCACCCCCAATGATTGTGTGTACCGGCCCGGAGTCCAGCGGTAAGTCCACCCTGGCTGAACAACTGGCTTTGGCATTGGGTGGTGTACTGGTGCCGGAGGCCGCCCGTCAGGTGCTGCCCGGTTTGGGTAACCGCTATCTGCCCAGCGATGTTTATCACATTGCCGAACAACAGATGCGCGCTGAACAGGCCGCGCTGAACAGCGGCAATTCACCCATCATTTGTGATACCGACCTGCAGGTGATCTGCATCTGGTGGCAGGAACGCTTCGGACCCATACCCGCTCCCCTGGTGTCAGCCTATGCTGCCCAGGCACCGCGGGTTTATCTGCTTTGTTATCCCGACCTGCCTTGGGAACCCGACCCACTAAGAGAAAACCCCCTGGACCGGGAGCGGCTTTTCGACCTGTATGAAAAAGATGCAACGGCACGGCATTTAACCTATCACATTGTGCGGGGTCAGGGTGACGCGCGTTTAGCCGGGGCTTTGGATGCCTTGAAGTCGCTGGGCATCACACCCCCAGCGCATTTCGGGCGGTGATCTGTTGTTGGCGAATTTCCGTCCGGTCATTGCCCAGATTAAGCTGGTACTCAGCCCAAGCCCACTCCCGCGTCCAGAATGCGCGGAAAATGTCATCCAACTCGCCTTGATCCACGACACAACCCGGCCCCAAATACAGGCTGGCAAGCTCCGCCAGGCTGTCCGGCGATAAGCCCAGACCCTGGTGCAGGCTGACGACGTCGAACAGCGGGTTGTTCAAACCCACAAATTCCCAGTCCAGGGTAACCCAGCCGTGGGGTGTTTGAATGATATTCCAGGGATTCAGATCGTTGTGACAAGGGCTGTGCCGGCGCTGGGTGGTGTTTAGACCTGCGGGTAGTTTCTTCTCCGGCACCAGGCTGTTGCAGATGGCGGCAACATCATAGAAACGATCAGGATCGGGTAGTGCCCGGTGCAGACCACGCAAATAGTCGGCCAGTTCGGTCAGGGTGAGGGAAGCTGCAATATCGATGAGCAGAGGTCCCTCAACCCATGGGGTGAGCATCACTCCAGTGTGGCTGTCCAGATAAAGCGGTGTAACCGACAGATCCGGAGGCAGTCGGGCGTACCAGGCGCCCTCGTGAACCCGGTCCACAAAGGGCTGGTTTGCCCGGGGCAGACGCAGTACATAACGTTGCTCCCGGTGGTTAAAGGCAAAATTGTGGTTACTGTAACCGCCGCTTAAGAAATCAATACGATGTATATCGCCGGGCTGCCAGCCGGGCATCAGCCGGCAAACCAGTGCGGGAATGTCCTGCGGGTGCATAATTTACACCTCAGTTCAGGCCAACCACCAGGGACATGGTAGACCCAATCTGTTCCCGCACAACAATGTCCGCCATATCATCCAGGGGTGTTTCTTCCCGATTGACAATCGCCAGCCCGGCGCCAAGGCGTTTAGCAAATTCCGGAAATCCGGCGGCAGGGTATACGCTCAGCGAAGAGCCAAGGACAATCATCAGGTCGCATTGCTCAACAGCTTGTTGAGCCCGCATCATTTCCCGCTCGGGCATGGCCTGGCCGAACGAAATGGTTGCGGTTTTTATAATACCGCCACAACGCGAACACGGTTCGACGCGGGAGATCTGCTTAAATTGTTTTTCCAGGTCCGCCATTTCATAACGGGTTTGACAGGACAGGCAGGTGGCATAACTGGCGTTGCCGTGTAATTCGATCACCTTGTCTTCAGGCACTCCGGAGTCCTGGTGCAAATTGTCCACGTTCTGGGTGATGATCGCTGCACACTTTCCCATTTCGACCAGCCGAGCCAATGCTTTGTGACCACTATTGGGTACGGCATTCTCCATGGTCCGCTCACCCGAAAATTTTCGGCTCCAGGATTCCTGTCTGGCCGTTTCCGAAGAGACAAAGTCCTGAAATTGAATAGGCTTTATTTTGGTCCACAAGCCTGTACCCGGGCTGCGAAAATCCGGAATACCCGACTCGGTACTGATCCCGGCACCGGTAAAACACACGATCCGTTGGGCGCCATCTATGGCTTCACCCAAGGCTTGAATGGCTTCTTCACTCACTTTCACAAACCCTGCTTACTTTCCAGGTGAGCATGGTAACATTTTCGTTTGTTGATCAAGCTGTGCTTATTATGTCTAAAGTAGAATTTTTCTTTGATTGTTCCAGCCCCTGGACTTACCTGGCCTTTGAGAGCATCCAACCGCTGGCGGCACGCGCGGATGTTGAGTTTATCTGGCGGCCCTTCCTGGTGGGTGGTGTCTTTAATACCGTTAACCCCAGCGTTTACGAAAACCGGCAAAATCCGGTGCCCATCAAGCAGCGCTACTACAAAAAGGACCTTAAGGATTGGGCCCGATATGTGGGTGTCGAAATTGGCGCCCCCGCTGTTTTTCCGGTCAACAGTGTCAAGGCCATGCGGGGGGCGTTTGTGGCGATTGAAGAAAACAAGCTTGTCGAATACGCCAGGGCCGTATTTAAATCCTACTGGACGGGGCTGAACGACATATCCCAGGACAACGAACTGCAGCACATTGTGGATGAAGTGGGTCTGGATACAGAATCGTTTTGGCAAAAAATTAGTTCCCAACCTTACAAGGACAAGCTTAGAGACAATACTCAGGAGTTGGTTGAACGGGGAGGCTTTGGTTCACCAACAATGTTTCTTGACGATGACGATATGTATTTCGGCAACGACCGTATTGTCTTGCTGGAACACAAGCTGACCGCGCAATCGGGACAATCCTAGGACTGAAGTAAACCGTGAGGACTCTGTGTTTAGTCCTGAAATCCATGCTGAAATGGATCAGTCTGGGGGTGCCGATTGTATTGGCAGTCGCTGGATTATTTTTTCTGCTGCATCCGGGGTATCAACTCGGCCGTGGTGTGTGGCATCTGCTGACCCCTTTCCCAAAACCGGTGGTGGCAAATCCGCCGATGGCTGAAGTCAGCCGGCATCGTGTCAGCTGGGTAGCGGATTTGGCGGATTTGCGTTTGCATGAATCCAGTGGACTTGCTGCCAGCAACCGGCATGCGGGTATTTTCTGGTCCATGAACGACAGCGGCAACCAACCGGAATTGTTTGCGTTGAATCTGCATGGCAAAACCCAGGGCGTGCTGAAGGTAAATACCCAATACCACGACGACTGGGAGGCTCTGGATGCCTTTGAGCTGGACGGTGTTGCATACCTTGTTATCGCCAACTCGGGAGACAACTTTCGCTGGCGCAGTCAACGTACCTTGCTGGTGGTTGCGGAACCGGAGTTGACCATGTTGACCGCGCCTGATGAAGAACCGGTGCACATAGACGTGGCCTGGCAGATACACTTTACCTACCCGGATGGCCCGCGAGATGCTGAAGCCATGGCGGTAGACAGCCTGCGCAATCGGATTCTGATCATCAGCAAGCGGGAGACGCCACCCACCTTGTATTCGCTGCCGCTACGGGCCAGCCAGCCGGTGATCGCCACACCTGAATTCGACCTGGTTCACCTGCCCAGACCAACCCGGGAGGAAGTGCACCTGGACCGGCGGGCTTATTACCGGCACATGCCATCGGGAATGGATATTGCGCAAAACAGTCTGTTGCTCACTACGTACAAAGATGCCTACCTGTATAATTTGAGCGAGGTATCCCCCCGGCCGCTGCGGGTGCCGTTGCCGTCGTTGGGGCAAAGGGAAGCGCTCAGCTTCGGCCATGACAGTGACAGGGTTGCCTATGTCACCCGGGAACGCTTGGATGGGGTGGGGTTTGCGGACCTGTTTAAGATTGAATTGCTTGACGTATCCGCAAAAATGCCTGAGGTGGCTGTGCAAGACACGCCATAATTGACTCGGCTGCACTGCGTGGATCCAGTTGCCCGGTATCCAGTTCCAGGTCGTACTGCGCACCATGATCGTGGACCTGTTGCATATGTGCGACGGCGGTCCCCGGAAAGCGTCCCAGCCGGGACTGCTCACGTTTGTTAACCTGTTCAACCGCACAGTGTAAACCAACAAACCAAGTCTTGTGCGGATCCAGCACCGCCACATAGTCCTGCAGATAGGCCGGCTTGAACAACAGGTCATCAACAATCACATTAATTCCGTTGTCGCTGAGGGTACGTATGGCACGCCGCATGCCTTTGAGTAATTGTTCACCGTAGGCACCAAATTCAATATGGGTGACCGGTTCCCCTTGACTTAAATCGGGCACTATATTGATACCCGAAGCACCGGGTGAGCCTGCCGGAGAATTCAGCCCCCGATACCTGATTGGCATGCCGTCGCGAAACTGATCGAGACTGATGTGCTGAAAGGGTTCTGTTAGAATCTGCTGCAATTTCACGGCAAGGGTAGTTTTTCCGGAACTGGACGAACCGTTTAGGAGAATGACCTGACTCATTTCATGATTTATGTGCGCGGCACCGGTGTCGATGCGCTCAGATTATACGTCGGCGTGCTGCATCAGCAAGCTTGTTACCACAGAGCCACAATACCGGCGCCTGAACCGGCTTATTGCTAATCCCATTGCCAATAATGAAGCAGCATATCGATCCCAGACTCAATGCTTTTTTGCACCCCTTCGCAGATATACCCAGGGAGCAACAAAAAGCCCACCATCTGAGCGATTGTGCCCTGGCCATTGTGCCCATAGCAGACCACGTCGACCGCCTGTTCGATGCTGAGCGCAGTGGTATCGAAACCATGTCTAACCAGCGTTTGTTGGGGTACAGTAGCGGGCGTTATTGTGCTCACCGAGTCCAGGAGCTACTGGAACACAAGGTCCAGGCGATTGTTCGTAAACAACGCATGCCGGTATGGCCGCAGACTTCGGTGGGCAGCATTTCTCATTCACATTCGGTGGCGGTGGCGTTGGCGTCTTGTGCCCATCTGGGTGTGGGGATTGACCTGGAAACCATGGGGCGGGTAGGACCGAAGTTATATGACAAAGTATTTACCGCCACGGAAATTTCCGGACTCGACAACCTGCCGCGCTCCGCGCCCAGTATCGCTTTTTCCGCCAAAGAGGCGGGTTATAAGGCCATTTACCCCCTGGCGCAAACCTATATCGGTTTTATGGAAGCAGAAATTCGCCTGCGCAAATTTTTTGGCGATAACGCGGGTGTATTCGACATCAACTACGTGGGCACCCATATCCCTAACCGCAGGCTTAACACCGGCATTGGTTTTTGGTCTATACATGGGGACCATATCATGACCGTATTTTTAATCCCCAATTCATAAGAGACGTTATGCAGGCAATCCTGGGTTTAGTGGTTATTTTGGCTGTGGCTGCTTTGCTGAGCGAAAACCGGCGGCAAATCGAATGGCGGATAGTGATTGTTGGTTTGCTGGTGCAGTTTGTGTTGGCTTTTTTGTTCGTGAGGGTGACATGGATCGCCGACGCTCTTATGGGCTTGAATGTGGTGGTGACAGCCATACAAAGCGCCACCCTGGCCGGAACCAGTTTTCTGTTTGGCTTTCTGGGTGGAGGACAATCTCCTTTTACGGTCACCAACGAAAATGCCATGTTTTTGTTTGCGTTTAGAGTGTTACCGCAGATCATCGTATTCAGCGTCATTATTGCCGTCCTGTGGCATTGGCGTGTCCTGCCGGCGGTCATTCGTGGTTTTGGCTGGTTGTTAAAACGTTCCCTGGGGGTGGGGGGCGCCATCGGCACCGCCGGGGCCGCCTCCATATTTCTGGGCATGGTGGAAACCCCCATGGTTATCCGGGCCTACCTGGCAGGTCTCACCCGGTCTGAATTTTTTACGGTCATGACCTTTGGCATGTCCACCCTGGCGGGTTCGGTGATGGTGCTTTATGCCGGGATTCTGGATCATAGTATTGACGGCGTGGTGGGGCATATTCTGAGCGCTTCCATTATCAACGTCTTTGGTGCTGTTTATGTGGCCCGCCTGCTGATTCCCGAAACCGCTGTCCCGCAAACCGCGGCACCGCCGTCGGCCGCCGCGGAGCAAAGTCTGCAATATCAGTCGCTGATGGACGCCATCACCCGGGGTACTTCGGACGGGTTGACCCTGACCATGAACGTAGGTGCCATGTTGTTGGTCTTTGTCAGCCTCATTGCCCTGGTCAATGGACTATTAGGCATGGCTGAGATTGGCGGGGTGATCCTATCCCTGCAAACATTATTGGGCTGGGTATTTGCACCGGTGGCCTGGCTGATTGGTGTACCCTGGGGAGAGGCTGCAATTGCCGGCAGCTTGCTGGGCACAAAGCTGGTGTTAAATGAGCTAGTGGCATTTCTGCAACTGGTGGAACTGCAGGAAGGGTTGTCAGGCTCAACCCGTCTAATCATGCTGTATGCACTGTGTGGATTTGCGAATTTTGGCAGTTTAGGCATTTTACTGGGTGGCCTGGGTGCCCTGGTACCACAGCGCCGGAAAGAGTTTCTGAGCATCGCGCCACGGTCATTGTTAAGCGGTACGCTGGTTACCTTAATCAGCGGCGCCATTGTTGGCCTGGTTGCCGGCTGAGCGCCGGCATAGCCGTCAGGCAGTGGGGTGGGTTATTGCTGGGTTATTGCCGCGTCACCCCGAAGCGGCCAGCGACACATTGCTGACCCCGGCCTGGCGCGCGGAATCCATTACGTGAATCATGGCCTCGGTGGTTGAGTCTTTGTGCGGTTGAATGATGACGGGGGCCTCGGGGTTTTCCGCGTGCAGGCGCTCGATATTGGCGCGTACCGAACGCCAGTCCACATCACGTTGGGCAATAACAATGCGGTCCCGGTTTGTGATGCGCACAACGATACTCTTTTTGTCGGGATCTACGGTCTTGGGCTTATCGTCATCGGGTTGGTTGACGTCCAAACCCACTTCTTTCACAAATGTTGCGGTGACAATGAAGAAAATCAACATGATGAACACAACGTCCAGCATGGGGGTTAGATTTATTGCTTCTTCACCTTCTTCTTCACGGCCTCGACCAAATGGTCTACGCATGTGCTTCCCCTCAAGTACCTGAAACTTCCTGCCCCTATAGTAAGTGACAAGAAAGGCAAATGCCAACCACGGATATGCGGCCGGACCGCCGGACTAATCGTTGAGGAAGTTCAGCGGCAACCCCGGCCGGGACCAGGGCAGAGCGACCAACTGCCCGGTGGTGGACAGGGTGACGTAGGCGGTCTGTAAGTTTTCGCCACCAAAACAGATGTTGGTTGTGAACCGATCCGGCATGGGTACAAACTCAGGCGGTGCGCCGCTGGGAGAAAGGGTTGTGATGCCGCCATCCATCAGGGTGGCCACACACACCCCGCCCTGGGCATCTACCGCCATGGAATCAAACATGTGGTAGCCCGGCCGGTCCACAAGCAGACGCCGGCGGCCCTTTACCCGCCGGCCCGGACCGGCCAACTCAAATGCCCAGACACGGCCGGGTATGGTTTCAGCCACATAAAGCTCGTCTTCAGCGGGGGATAGTCCAATCCCATTGGGGCCTTCCATGGGGAAGATGACTTCTTCGATACGGCTGCCATCCGCGGCAGCGTAAAATACGCCGGTCCGGTCCCGTTCCCTGGCCCGGGTTTTGCCGTGGTCGGTAAACCAGAATCCCCCGGTGTTATCAAAGACAATATCATTAGGGCCGCGTAAGGGTTGTCCCTGGCAATCGCTGTAAAGTATTTCCACCGCACCGGTGTTGAGGTCCACGGCTTCGATCCGGCCACCGGCATAGTCTGCCGGTTCGTGTCCCGGGAATAGCTTGCCGTCACGCTCGGTCCACTCAAACCCGCCATTATTGCAGACATAACAGCGTCCATCGGGACCCATAGCCGCACCGTTAGGGCCACCGCCTAAATCAGCCACCACTTCAACCCTTCCGTCGACTACCCTGGATAACGTTCCCCGGGCTATTTCAACCACAATGACGCTGCCGTCGGGCAGGGCAATGGGGCCCTCTGGAAATTGCAACCCGGTCGCCATAACCTTCATGCCTGAGGGTTGTGGGGCTGAGGACTCCGACATGGTCATGATCTCCCTATTCGTTACAACTTATGGTTGAATGCGCGCAGCTTTGACACATATTTTCAGCCACACTAGAGGAGAACGCGTTGATTGCCAAGAATCCGTTGATGAATAAATCGACATTGCAGCCCCTTACGGATCATGCTGCCAGCTCCCGGCGGACCCCTGTGGCCGTGTTCAGGAAACTGTGGCTGGTTGTCTGCCTGGTGGCCCTGGCTTGCAGTGGGTGCGCAAGTTACAAAGAGGGTGGCAGCCGCACCGTTGGGGAATTCACCGATGATGTGGGGATACAAAGCGCGGTTAAAACCGCCCTGATAAGAGACAAGGAAATCAGCGGCTTACGCATCAACGTTGAAGTTAATCGAAGTGTGGTTTCACTCTACGGGCGGATTCCCAGTGAATATGCCAGACAGAAAGCCGTACGGATTGCCGCCGGTGTGCGCGGAGTGGTTGATGTACAGGATCGGCTGACCCTGGTTGAAGAATAGAGTTTATACACACGGCAAACCTGGGCCAGACATTTTCGAATTCTAAAACGAACCTTACATTTATGCCGTAACTTTTTGTTTTATATAGAGTTAAAATCAGCCTGATATAGAAAGTGTGTGAAATTTGCACACTTGAACAAAAAGTCCAGGTTTAATCCCCAGAGTTATCCACAGCCAGCCAATCCCTGGGTTTGAGGAAATATTCGGTTAATGCCAGTTCTTCGCTGTCCACCGGGGCCTGATAGTTGTATGCCCAACTGGCCAATGGCGGCAGTGAGGCAAGCACCGATTCGATACGCCGACCACTCTGCATGCCGTAACGGGTCCCGCGGTCGATGGCCAGATTAAACTCAGCGTAGCGGCCGCGCCGGTATAATTGAAAAGCTCGTTGTTGTTCTGTAAAGGGCTTATGTTGGTGCCGCTTAAAAATTGGGATATAGGCAGGGAGGAAAGAATCACCGACATCCTGGACAAATTGGAAGCTCTCCGCATAACCCCCAACGGTCCAGTCATCAAAAAAGAGCCCGCCAATACCCCGGCACTCCGCCCGGTGGCTGAGATAGAAGTACTCATCACAATTCTGTTTAAGCTCAGCATAGTGCTCCCCCGCCGCCTGAGCTGCGGTTTTGTGCCAGTAAACCGTGTCTTCAACGGTGGGATAGAAGGGCGTCAGATCGTAGCCGCCGCCAAAATACCAGACAGGCTCCTCAGCTTCGACCAGAAAGAACCTCAGGTTGGCATGGGTTGTGGGCACCAGAGGACTGCGAGGATGCACAATCAACGAAATAGCAGTGGCCTGAAAGCGCTGGCCCGCCAGGTGCGGATTGCGTTCCGTGGCGGCCGGCGGTAATTGATCACCGATAGAATGAGTAAACTGCACCGCGGCCTTTTCAATGTGGGGCCCGTCCGCCATCACCCTGGGTTGGGACAAGCCGCCATTAGGTGACTCGATCTGTTCACGGCTGAAGGTGGCGGTCCCGTCCACGCGTTCCAGCTCGCTGCAGATCTTGCTCTGCAAATTGATGAAGTAGTTGCGCACGTCAAGTACGGAAGGGGTGCTGTCCATGGGCTGTAGCCGCTGAAGAAAAGTAATTTATAACATATCCCCCGGCTGCCCCTTAAGTAAGGGATTGACGCTATAGATTTTTTTGTTCCGTCTGCCCCGTGCATTCCACTAGCAAGCCATGCAAAATGTCGCCGCCTTTGAGTACGTATGGGTATCATGAACAAATTAGACTTTGACTATCTCGAAGAAATGCAGAAGCTGGTCCATCGGGCGGCAGGAAGTCTGGCAGGGGATTTGGACGGTGAGCAGATCCAACTGTATGAGCTGGCGTTCTGCCAGGCGCAAATCAGCGCCGCGCAGGCTTTACAGCGCCGCGCCACAGACACCCCACAAGACGCGGACACCCATTTACTCATGCAGACAGCAGCCAACTACTATCAGGCTGAAGTGGTCTCGAACATCGCCCACCGTCTCAGCCAGCACCCTCAATCTTACGGCCTGGCCGCTAACGACATACCCCACTTACCACAGCCGGAACTGGCCCCCGGGGTAATGGCGGAACTTGGCGCCGCCTTTGTTGAGCTGGGTATTCCCGACGATATCGAAGTCGAGGAACAGCGTCTGATTCGCAACACCTTTCACGAATTTTCCGACGAGGTTGTGCAGCCTTTGGCGGAAGAAATTCATCGTCAGGACCTGGCCATTCCCGACGCGATCTTAACGCCGCTTAAGTCCATGGGTTGTTTCGGCTTGTCGGTACCCCAACGTTATGGCGGGCTCAAGCCGGATGACACCGAAGACAGCCGGATGATGGTGATTGTCACCGAGGAACTGTCCCGGGGATCATTGGGCGCCGCCGGCAGTCTGATTACCCGTCCGGAAATTATGGCCCGGGCGATATTGGAGGGAGGTACCGAAGAACAGAAGTTACGCTGGCTGCCCGGTCTGGCCACCGGTGATCCACTGTGTGCCATTTCCGTTACCGAGCCGAATACCGGTTCGGATGTGGCAAACGTCTCTCTTAAGGCGACCAAGACCAGCGGTGGTTGGCTGCTCAACGGCGGTAAAACCTGGTGTACCTTTGCCGGTAAAGCCGGTCAGCTTCTGGTGCTTGCCCGCACCAACAGCAAAATCCAGCCACCCCATAAGGGATTGTCCTTATTTGTTGTTGAAAAACCCTCGGAAAACGGTCACGACTTTGTCTTTACCCAGCCCGGCGGCGGTCAGGTCACGGGCCGCGCCATCGCCACCCTGGGTTACCGGGGGATGCATTCTTATGAAATGTTCTACGATGATTTTTTTGTTCCGGACGAAAACCTGATCGGCGGACCCGCGGGAGAAGGCAAGGGCTTCTATTTTACCATGCGCGGATTTATGGGCGGGCGGCTGCAAACCGCTGCCCGCGCCTGTGGGTTGATGCGGGCGGCATTTGAAGAGAGCCAGCGCTATACCCTGCAACGCCAGGTATTCGGCAAGCCGGTGGCCCAATACCCGCTGTCCGCAGCTAAATTTGCCAAAATGGGAGCCTATATTTGCGCCTGTAAAGCCTTTACCGCTGAAGTGGCGGATCTCATGGATGCCGGTCAGGGCGCCATGGAAGCAAGTCTGGTAAAGTTGCTGGCTTGCCGGGCTGCCGAATGGGTCACCCGGGAAGCCCTGCAATTACACGGCGGCATGGGGTATGCCGAAGAGTCAGCGGTCAGCCGCTATTTTGCTGATGCCCGGGTGCTCAGCATATTCGAAGGTGCGGAAGAAACCCTGGCCATCAGAGTGATCGGCAAAGCCCTTGCCAGCGCCCACTGACCCCAGCCTTCGGAGCGGTTATCCATCACCCCCCCTCCAAGGCAAGCAAAGAGGCACGCAAAGAGGCATGCAAAGAATCTAAACAAGAGGATAAGCACCATGGACATTTCATTCAGCGAAGAAGATCGTGAATTTCAAAAGGAAGTCAGAACGTGGTTAACAACAGCCTGGCCTCAGGAAATCAGAGATAAACAGGCACGCAGCGCCCAGGGCCGTATTTCAAAAGAGGATATTGTTGCCTGGCAAAAACGCCTGGCTGAAAAAGGCTGGGCGGCAACCAATTGGCCGATGGAACATGGAGGGGCCAACTTTACCCCAACCCAAAGCTATATCTTCGACCTGGAACGGGCGCAGGTTGGCGCGCCCAACGTCATCCCTTTTGGCATCACCATGGTGGCCCCGGTCATCATGAAATTTGGCACGGATGCGCAAAAGAAAGAGTTTCTGCCAAAAATTCTTAACTCGGATATCTGGTTTTGCCAGGGTTACTCCGAACCGGGTTCCGGATCTGATCTGGCGTCTTTAAACACCAAGGCGGAAGACAAAGGTGATCACTACCTGGTTAACGGCGTAAAAACCTGGACCACACTGGCCCAGTACGCGGACTGGATGTTTTGTCTGGTACGAACCAGCCAGGAAGAGATCCGCCAGTTGGGTATCAGTTTTATTTTGATCGACATGAACACCCCCGGGATCACGGTGAAGCCCATTATTACTCTGGACGAACCCGGCGACGGCTTCCAGGAAATAAACATGGTCTATTTTGAAGACGTCAAAGTCCCCAAAGAAAACCTGGTAGGCGAGCAGGGTAAGGGCTGGACTTGCGCAAAGTACTTATTGGAGTTTGAACGGGGTAATGCCTACTCACCTTCTTTGAAGGGCGCGCTTAAGCACCTGGAACAGTTTGCCAAAGCCGAAAGTGATGGGTTTGGTAACACCTATTGGTCCAATGCCGCATTTCAGAAACGTTTTCACGATGTCCAGGTACAGGTGCTGGCGATGGAATATACCGAGCTGCGCATTCTGGGCGCCCTGGCCGCAGGCCAGAATGTTGGGCCCGAAAGCTCCATGCTGAAAACTCGCGGCACCGAGTTGCAGCAAGCCGTGACGGAATTGGCCATGGAAATCAGCGGCAATTATGTCAGCCCCCTGGATCAATCCACCCCCTTTCCGGGAGACAACTTTCAACCCGTGGGCCCGGTGGATGCCAACGGTACCGCCCAAGAGTACTTTAACACTCGAAAGGTAAGCATCTATGCGGGCTCCAATGAAATCCAACGCAATATCATGTCCAAACTGGTCTTGAACTTATAAACCCGCTGTCATGTAGCGGCCGCACCTGCTACCGGTGCAGCCGCTTACATTCGTGCCCTCATTTCCTTACAAATAACCGGAATTGTGCCCGGCAACTCGCGTTACTATTTTGCCGGACGTACTTTTACGTCCGTGGCCATTATTGTGCTGGCTAGGTCAATATTGCGCAGACCAAAAAGGGGTATCATCCGCACGGATGATTAGACCTTGTTAAGAAGATAATTAAGTATAAGACTGAACATAGGGACGGGTTGTTCAACTATGCACATATCTAAGTCGACACACCTGATGCGATTGTTGCAGACACTGGATGTGCTGATCGCCACACTGTCTTACCTGGTGGTGGTGCAGATTATTGGCCATACCTGGCAGGTTCCGGTGGACGGCTTGGTCAAATACCTGTTGATCACACCCATCATCGCCTTGCTGTCCATTCTGGCGGGGCTCACCCGCAAGCCGCGGTTGCACAATCAATCGGTCTTCAACTACATACGGTTTTCCGCCAGATATACCGTAATTGTTCTGGGTGGACTGCTCACTATATTACTGCCTTTCAACATTGGTGACGTCGAGCGCAGCCTGATTGTCGGCTACGGCTCGGTGGCCTTTCTATTTTTACTGGCCAATCGCATGTTCCTTTCCTGGTACTACCTCAGCGGTCGTATAGAAAACGAAGAGAACTTCTTGAAAGTGCTTATCGTCGGCAGCGGCCCCCGGTCAAAAAAGATGATCGACTCTTATGCGGAAAATTCTGATTGGGGTATTGAAATTGTCGGCATTCTGGATCCACAACCGGACTTTAAGGCCACGGCAAACTCATCACGCTTAACTCCCAGGCCGCTGGCCGAACTTTCGGATATCCTGGGTAAAGAGGTTGTGGATGAGGTGATTATCTGCACACCCAGGTCACTGGCCGACGAAATTACGGTTGTGGCGGAAGCCTGTGAAGAATACGGCATTTGCTTGAAGTATATGGCGGATCTTTTTGAAACGGAAAGCAAAGAAGTCACCCTGCAGGCCTCCGGCAACATCCCGGTGCTCACCTTCGAACCGGTAAAACAGGATGAGCTGAAGCTGATCGTTAAAAGGGTATTGGATCTGTTGATTGTCCTCATCGCCATGCCCTTTATGCTGCCACTGTTCATATTTGTTGGCCTGGCCATCAAGCTCACCTCTCCCGGGCCGGTATTTTTTGTCCAGCAGCGGGTGGGGTTGAACAAACGAAAATTTAACTTGATCAAGTTTCGCTCTATGCATGTCAACGCGGAAGCACAGATGGCGGAAATTGAGCATCTCAACGAAGCTGACGGACCTATTTTTAAAATCCAGAATGATCCGCGCATTACCCCCTTTGGACGTTTTATCCGGCGCACCAGTATCGACGAACTGCCCCAGTTGATTAACGTGCTGCTGGGACAGATGAGCCTGATTGGGCCCCGCCCGATGTCGCTACGGGATGTCGATAAATTCAGCCTTGGCGTGCAACGTAAGCGCTTTAGCGTGCGGCCGGGACTGGCTTGTCTGCGGGAAATCTCCGGACGCAGCGCCCTCAGCTTCGAGCGCTGGCTGGAGCTTGACTTGAAATATATCGACCAGTGGAGTCTGAGTCTGGACTTCAAGATTATGTTGAAGCTTATCCCCAGTGTACTGAAAGGCGACGGCGCGACTTAAACCCCATGCCCTGGGCATACTTTTACCCATTTTTGTGCGCTGGATCACAACTGCCCTCATAAATGTGCGCAACGTGTCAGTCTGAGCTGCCCCCCCATGATAAGGTAGGCGTGTTTTGTGCGCCTTGCTCCGGCAGCGGGGCATACGAAATTTTCGTACGAATTTTCGTACGAATTTTCGGACAGAAACTAACTAGTGAAACAGGACCACGCGCTGAGCCAAGACGTGCGGGTTGTTGACAAGGAATTACTTTGATCGTTTGGATAACGTCCTACTCGCGGAGTGGCAACACTTTTTTCCGCATCGTCTTGACCCATTTGTTTCAGGTGGACACCACGGCTGCCTTTGATGCCGGTGAAACCCTGTTGTCCGTGGATGGCGCCGCTTCTTTCGTCAAACACAAAAAGCTCCCGGAACACCTGGCAAATGCCTTACGCAATGGCACCGGCGACACAGCCGTGCAACAAGCGCTGCAGGAAATGGAAGACAGCAACGAGATCTATTTTATAAAACCCCATGCGCCACCGGAAAGCCTGTACGGTGTGTGTAACCGGGCGGTCCTGATTGTCCGCGACCCCAGAGATTGTCTGACCTCCTTTGCCCACTTCAATATTGATGTGAGCGGCAGTTTCAGACAATTGGCCATGGATTTTCGTGATGCCAAGGGGCTCGAAAAATTTAATCCAAATTTTGCAATCCGCTTTTTCAGGGCCACTGTCTACGCTTTGGCCCGACATTCGAAGAATTTAAAAAGCTATTTGGTAAATAAACAGATCGATCGGCTTCTAGATTCGGACTCGACCTATTACAATTGGGGTGCTATGAATAGAGCATGGGCGTCTGCCAACCCAAAACCGGTAGTGGTACGGTTTGATGAATTGGTGGCGGACCCGATTGCTGCAGTTCGGGCAAGTGTCGACAAACTGGGCTTAAGTCTTAAGGCGGACTCTAAAGAACTTCCAAGCTTCAAAAGTTTGCAGTCGACTTACCCTCAATTTTTCCGCAGTGGTCAAAGCGGTGACTGGAAAAATTGGATGAGTGCCCCGCATGAAGCGCGAGTACGAAAATTGTATGGCGATCTTATGGCTAATTTTGGCCTTATGTAATCTAATCTTGGCATTTGTGGGTAAAAACTAAATTTTCTTACATAGTCAATGACGTGAATGGCGCTGATTTAGTTAAAAATAGCGTCTTGTAGTAGAAACGTTTAGGCATGTGTTGTGTTGCTGAATATTATGACAATTGACCTCCGCTCCGGAGATACAATCTCAGATGAACTGAGTCAGAAAGAGCCCAAGACGCCAAGCGTGTGGGCATGGATCAAGGAGGACTATAAACGTTACCGCGGCGAGGTTAACCGCCCGGGGTTTAAAGCGCTGTTTATGCAACGCATCGGTGCGGATCGACTCAACCGATCGTTTTTCATGCGTAAACTGATGGGCGTGTTTTACCGCTACGCTCACCGTTACGTGCGCAACCACTACGGCATTGAAATTCATGACACCACCCAAGTGGGCCACGGGGTGATGATTGGACACCAAGGCGGCATTGTTATTCACGAATACGCTAAAATTGGTGATCGTGTGGTGCTGCGCCAGAATGTCACCATTGGTGCCGCGGGTGAATGGCACAAGGACAAAGCGCCGGTGATCGAAGACGACGTAGACATTGGTGCGGGTGCGGTCATTATTGGCAAAGTTGTGGTAGGCAAGGGGGCAAAAATTGGCCCCAATGCGGTGGTGATGACCGACATCCCGCCAGGCGCCCTGGTTATGGCACCACCTCCCAGGGTGATGAAGTTTCCTGCTAAAAAGTCAGAAGGTGAGTCCAATACCTAGGGTGTGCTAAGTCGCCTGGCTTTGAGATTTCAGGAGGAAATAATATGCGCAAGGCACTGCAAGCCGTTCTGGACGAGGCAGCGGATTACCGCGAGCAAGGTCAGCTCGAAAAATCTCTGAAAATACTTACCGAACACGCCAATGGTGACGAACTGCCCGAGCCGGAAATTGCTTTGCAGGCAGCCAGGGTCCTTGCGAGTGAAGGCTATTCGACCGAGGCGGCGGGGTGGTTGAGATCTCTGGTCGACACCACTGAAGAGTTTACGCTGTGGCAAGCAGCCGGCGCCGTTTACCAGGACATTTGTGATCACAGCACAGACGAACAACTGCGGACGGCCCGGATTGCCGTTTTAGGCAGCTATACCATCACCCAATTTGTCCCTCTGTTGAAATTGGCCGCCTTGCGCTGGAAGGTCAATATCGAAGTCTACGAATCCGGTTTTGGCCAAATCGAACAGGAAGTGCTTAATCCGAACAGCGGCCTTTATGCATTCAAGCCGGACTTTGTCATTTTAATGGTCCACGCCGGAGCCACTCGTCTATCGGCATATACCGCTGAGCCGGAAAACGAGATAGCCACTGAATTCAGCCGTTGGCAGACAATCTGGCAAACTTTGATTGATCAATCCTCAGCACAAATCTTAATGCACAACTTTGTTGTGCCTTTTGAGGAAGCCTTTGGCAATCTTGCCTGCAGCCAGCCCGGCACACGCTCAAATATGCTGGATGTGCTGAACCGGCAAATTGCCGAACGTTCTCCCGCACAGGTTTCCATTTTGGATGTGGAAAAACTGGCCGCAAATATCGGCCGCGAACACTGGTTTAACGACCGCTACTGGTACATGTCAAAACAATCGGTTTCGTTCCCCTGTTTACCCATGTTGGCCAAGAAGTCCGCCGCTCAACTTTCTGCACATCTTGGCCTGGCCAAGAAATGCCTGGTTCTGGATTTAGACAATACCCTTTGGGGGGGTGTCATCGGGGAAGATGGTCTGCAGGGGATCTCCCTGGGCGCGGGGGTGAATGGTGAGGCCTTTGTTGCGTTTCAACGTTATATATTGGCACTCAAACGGCGGGGGATCATCCTGGCGGTGTGTTCCAAAAACAACGAAGCTGATGCCATGGAACCGTTTAACAAGCACCCGGACATGCAGCTTAGCCTGGATGACATTGCGCTGTTTGTGGCCAACTGGAAGCCAAAACCGGAAAACCTGCAATACATTGCGCAAACCTTGAACATCGGCTTGGATTCGCTGGTCTTTGTTGATGACAACCCGGCGGAAAGAGAGATTGTGCGCCAATTGGTGCCGGAAGTAGAAGTGGTGACCTTACCCAAACAACCCACGGGCTATTTAAGAGCTCTGGCGGGTGTGGATTGGTTCGAGTCGGTTAACTTTACCGAAGAAGACCTGTCGAAAACGGAAAAGTATAAAGCCAAGGCGGCCACGGAAGCCCTGGAAGCTAAAACCGAATCGATCGAGGACTTTTACCGCAGCCTGGACATGCAGGCGGAAATTGCACCTTTTGATGAGTTGCATCTGCCCCGGATTGTGCAATTGATCGGCAAAACCAACCAGTTTAACCTGACAACAAAGCGGCGCACCCAGGCGGAAGTCGAAAGCCTGATGCAAGCGCCCGACCATGTTCACTTTTACCTCAAGTTAAAAGACCGTTTTGTGGATCATGGCCTGGTTGGGCTGATGATTGCGCACCGGCAAGAAGAAACCCTGAGTATCGATACCTGGTTGATGAGCTGCAGAGTCATCGGACGAACCGCAGAAAACGCCATGTTAGCCTATCTTGGTCAACAAGCCGGCGCACTTGGGTGTACCAAATTGCGGGGCCGGTACATACCCAGCAAGAAAAATAAGATGGTAGAGGACCTGTTCGCCAAATTTGGCTTTCGAAGTATCGATTCTGAGATTTCCGTACCCGAAGGCAGCACCGATTGGGAGTACGATTTGAGTGCTAATGATAACTTTGAAAATCCATGGATAAGGGTATAAGGAATGACGAGCATGACATCGCACACTAAGCTTGAGCGGGTTTTTCAGAACGTATTCAATAATGATCGCTTACTGTTGGAAGACTCCCTGGATCCTCAGTCGATAGAAGACTGGGACTCGGTAAACTTCGTAAACCTGTTATTCGCCATAGAGATGGAATTTGGCATCCAACTGGGTGAAGACGACTACGATCATTTTGAGAATATCGGGAAGTTGAAGAAGCGCTTAGGCATTTAGGCGGGATCCGCAATCAACTGTGCTGACTGAATACACCATGGACTTGGAAAGGACTTAATGCGCGAAATTTATAAGAAGATCTTTGCGGTGCTGGATAGACAGGGCCGCATATACGCATTGGTCTTGTTCAGTCTGTTCCTGGCCCTTGGGGTATTGGAGTCTGTGGGTGCAGCTTCCATATTGCCCTTTATCGCTGTGGTCACGGATCCCTCAACCATCCAGAACAATACCTATTTAAACCAGCTCTACACCAGTCTTGAGTTTACCGATACGAACTCCTTTCTGATCCTGCTGGGCGGCATTGTGTTCTCGCTGCTGATGGCCACCTTAGTCTGCGGGCTTTTCACCAGCTGGTTCCTGTACCGCTTTGTGCAATATTGTATATCGCGCTTAAGCACCCGGGTGCTGCATTCTTATCTGAACCGCCCGTATTCCTGGTTTATGGAAGAGCACAGCTCTGAGTTGGGTAAAACCGTCCTGACTGAAGTGACCCGCGCGGTAACCACCGTGATTCTGCCGGCCATGAATCTGGTTTCTCGAGCCTTGATCATCATCTTCCTGCTTGGCGTAGTTCTGCTGGTCGATCCCATGATCGCGCTGGTGGCCGCAGGGGTCCTGGGTGGCCTGTATCTGTCCATCTTCCTTTACCTGCGGCGCAAACTATCCACCGTGGGGGTGCAGAACTTCGAAGCCAATGCACGGCGTTTTAAGGTTGCTGAAGAGGCTTTAGCGGGAATTAAGGAGGTTAAGGTATTTGGTCTTGAAGATACCTACCTGCGGCGTTACCTGGGTGCGGCGCGAGAGTATGCGCGTACGGATGCCACGTACAACATTTTATCCGCCGCCCCCCGATACGTGCTGGAGGCCATAGCCTTTGGCGGTATTCTGGTTATTGTCCTGGTCCTGTTGACCGTGGATGATGGCGGACTGGGACGGGCGTTACCCACCATCGCGCTGTTCGCCTTTGCCGGCTATCGACTTATGCCGGCTTTACAGAACTTTTATCACGCCCTGGCCACCATCAAGGTTGGCACCGTGAGCCTGGATCGCATCCACCGGGACATAGCCACCTCCAATTTGTCCCAGGAGCAGATGCAGGCGGGCATTGAGGCGTTGTTTGATCATGAGGCCAACAATGGCGGTACCAAACCCATTGTGCTGACGGATGAAATACGTTTGCAGGATATCAATTTCAGCTACGGGGGCAGCGACCGTCCTACCTTAACCAATTTAAACGTTGATATTCCGGTGAACTCTTCCATCGGCATTGTGGGCAGTTCCGGGTCAGGCAAATCTACCCTGATCGATATTCTGCTGGGTGTGCTCTCCCCGGATCGTGGCCAGATCCTGATCGACGGTAAGCCTCTGGGTCCGGAAGATATGGCCGGTTGGCGGGAAGCCATTGGTTATGTGCCCCAGGATATATTCCTGATTGACGATACCATTGCGGCAAATATTGCCCTGCGCCAGGAAGATGATATCGACCTGCCAAAGGTGCGTCGCGCCGCGGAACTTGCCGGCATCCGTGATTTTGTCGAAAACAACACCGATATGGGTTTTGAAACCATGGTGGGTGAGCGGGGGATTCGTCTGTCGGGGGGGCAGCGTCAACGGATTGGCATTGCCAGGGCGCTGTACAAGGACCCCCAAATCCTTTTGTTCGATGAAGCCACCAGTGCCCTGGACAACCGGACAGAAACAGAGGTTATGGCTGCGGTCAAAGCCCTGTCGACACAAAAGACCACGGTTATGGTTGCCCACCGCCTTTCGACCATTCGACACTGCGACAAAATTCTTGTGCTCGAAGAGGGCGAAATCTCTGCGGTAGGCAGCTACACGGAACTCTTCAAAGAAGAAAACGTCGTTTAGTTGCTGACATGCGAGGTTAGAGGATAAAGCCTGTATGAACAGACTGCTTAACGTCAACAACTACCATTACCGTCGCGGTGGCGCTGAAGTAGTGTACTTTGAGCACGCTGAGCTGATGCAGCAGCTCGGCTGGGAAAACGCTTTTTTTGCCATGCATCACCCGGACAATCTGGCCAGCGATTGGAGTGGCTACTTTGTCGATGAAATCCAGATAGAGCGCAGCTATACCCTGGGTGAAAAAATCAGCAAGGCATCCAAGGTAATTTATTCTTTTGAAGCCAAGAAAAAAATCAGCCGCCTGATCAGGGACTTTGACCCGACCATCGCCCACGTGCACAACATCTACCATCATATATCCCCCTCGATCCTGCAAACTTTAAGCAAACACGGGGTGCCCACCATCATGACCGCCCATGATGTAAAGCTGGTCTGCCCAAACAACAAAATGTTGTCCCCCAAGGGGGTTTGCGAAGAATGTAAGGGCGGTAAGTACTACCGTGCTGTAGTCAACAAGTGTGTCCACGGCTCTGTGCCGGCCAGCACAATTATTGCTGCGGAAAGTTATCTCCATCATGCGCTGAACAGTTATCGCAAATACGTTGACCGCTTTGTTGTACCCAGCAAGTTCCTGATCAATAAATTTGTTGAGTGGGGCTGGGACGCCAACCAGTTTCTGCATATTCCGAACTTTGCCAAGCTGGACGGTGTAACCCCACAATTTGCCCCGGGGGACTACTTCTGCTATTTCGGCCGCCTGAGTTTCGAAAAGGGTATCCACACCCTTATTGATGCAGCCGCCCTGAGCGGCATTCATCTTGTGGTGGTCGGCTCGGGTCCGTTGGATGACATTGCCCGGGAAAGGGCTGTTAAAGCAGGGGCAAATATTGAGTTTTTGGGTTTTAAAACCGGGATTGAACTGGAGAGCATTGTGGCTAACAGCAAAGCTACCATTCTGCCCTCGGAGTGGTATGAAAACGCACCACTGAGCATTCTGGAAAGTTATGCCCTGGGCAAGCCGGTAATCGGTGCTGAAATCGGCGGTATTCCGGAGATGATCCACCACGGCCAAACCGGCTGGGTTTATCCCAGCGGTCACACTGAAAAGCTGGCTGAAACACTGAAGATGGTTGAGGATATGCCGCTGAGCCGGATAGAAGAAATGGGCCGGCACGCCAATCACGTGGTCAAGGAAAAATATTCCCCACAAGCCTATCAACAATCCATGGCCCAATTGTACACCCAGTTTTAACCGGAGCTCACGCATGATGCGTGGATGTACCCGCTTAGATTTTCGAAAGTAAGGACAACTGCGATGAGAATTGCCACATTTACTTTTCGCTCCATACCACAACGAAAGGGTTGTGCCGGGGTAGATAAGGTTTCTTTAGAACTTTATACCCGCCTGGCCGGCCGCGGTCATACCATTACCGCCTATAATCGTCTGTTCAAGGACGAAGAGCCCATCGGCGATACCTACAAAGGCATAACCACCAAAAACTTTTATACCCCCACCCGGGCAAAAGGTTTTGACTCCATCATCCACTCTTTTAAGGTGTGTTGGGACATTATTGTCAACAACACGGCGGATCTGGTTCATATTCATAACACCGGTAACAGCCCCTTTGGCTTGTTGCTGCGCTTGTTCGGCAAAAAAGTGGTGCTCAGCCAGGACGGGGTTGACTGGCAGCGGGGGAAATGGCCCTGGTATGGCAGGGCTTACCTCTGGCTTACCGTCTTTATTACCGCATACGCCCCCCACCGAATTGTATTCGACAGCATCTTCTACAAGCAGGACTTTGAAAAACGCTTTAACAAGACCTACGACTTTGTCGCCTGGGGTGCTGAGGTTGAAGAAGAAAATTTAAATACGTCGGTGCTGGACGAATTTGATCTGTCTCCGGGAGAGTACTTTCTTTTTGTTGGGCGTTTTATTCCGGACAAGGGGCTACACTATCTGGTTCCTGCTTTTGAGCAACTGCAAACCGACAAAAAGCTGGTGCTGGTGGGTGGCGCCCCCAATCCGGCGGAATACGAAAAGTCTATCATGGCCACCCGGGATTCCCGGGTGGTATTTCCCGGATTTGTTTTTGGCGACCGTAATTTTTCGTTGATGAAGTATGCTTATGCCTATGTGCAGCCATCGGACATTGAAGGTCTGTCTCCGGTGGTACTGGAAAATATGGGGCTGGGCACACCCATCATCTGCAGCGATATTCCGGAAAATCAATTTGCCGTTGAAGACACCGCTATCACCTTTAAACAGGGTGACACCAACAATCTGCGCGAGAAAATGCAATGGGCCCTGGATAACCCTGACGAGCTGAAAGGTTATGGCGATGCCGGCCGTGCCCGTGCCAAGGAGAAGTTCAACTGGGACTTGTGCGCGGATCAATATGAGGAGATTTTCCAACAACTCCTGGCATAACCGGCACCGGTTGGATCAGCAGGTTGCGGGGCCAAAACCTGAATGTGGTCTCGTTTATACATTGGATAGCGCGGTAAAATTCCACGCTGCAATTCGAATTCGCAGGTTGTTAAGGACAAACAATGTATCGAGTAGGCATAGTCGGCTTGGGAAAGATGGGTATATCGCATTTTGCACTGGCAAATGCACACCCGGATGCTGAAGTGGTTGCCGTATGTGATACCACCCGTTACTTGCTGGACGTGGTGGAAAAATACGCATCAGTGACCACCTATAATAATCCCGAGGACATGTTCGCAAAAGCACAGCTGGATGCGGTGATCATCTCAACACCCACCCGCTTTCACGCCACCCTGGTCAAGCAAGCCATTGACGCCGGCGTGCATGTCTTCTGTGAAAAACCCTTTGTATTAACCTCATCCGAAGGTAATGCGCTGACCGAAGCTGCCGCTGATGCCGCCCTGGTGACCCAGGTGGGTTATCACTACAAATTTGTGGCTTCTTTTGCCGAAGTAAAACGTCTGCTGGATTTACAGGCGATTGGGCCGGTATCTCATTACCTTGCTGAAGCTTACGGCGGTGTTGTCCTTAAACCCCAGGGCTCCACCTGGCGCTCCAAACGGGAGCAGGGTGGGGGATGCCTGTACGACTATGCGGCACACCCCATCGACCTGGCAATCTGGTTGCTGGGCGAGCCGGCATCCGTTTCCGGCTCAACCCTGAACAGCGTATTTTCCAGGGATGTAGATGACGAGGTGTACAGCACCCTGAACTACGCCAACGGCACAACCGGACATCTGGCGACCAATTGGTCCGACGAATCCCAACGCAAAATGTCCACCAAAATATCGATCTGGGGCGCAAACGGACACGTTGTTGCGGATCGTCAGGAACTGAAACTCTTTCTGGGCAAAAACGCGGACGTACCCGAAGGTTACAATCGCGGCTGGAATATGCGTTACACCACAGACCTTACGCCACCGGTCTGGTTTTACCTGCGTGGCGAAGAATATTCCGCCCAAATGGACTACTTTTTTGCATCCATCACAGCCCAGCGCCTGGATGGCCTCAACCATTTTGCCCAGGCGTTAAAAACAGACCGGGTGATCGAATGTATTGTGAACAACGCTGAACAGCAGACGGTAACCCAGGTAGGGGACGCGCCGGTGATTGCCGCCCCCAGCCCGGCACCGGGCTTTATACAGAGATTTATACAGCTTTTTCAAAAGCGCACAAACTAAGGGGACACGGACGTGGACAGACTTCTATTTGGGGATAATCAGTTTTTTGGTGTAAACCACATGTCGGAAGACAAGGCCCGTGCCCAGGCGATTAAATTCCAGGAGCAAGAAGCCATTGTGCAGGTGCTGGATAGCGCCTATGCGGAAGGGATTAACACATTCATGTGTACCACCCACGAACAAATGATCGGCATTTGTGATCACTTCCGCGCTCATCCGGAAAAGTATGCTGATTTCAAGTTTTTCCCTTGTATGCCGTATGCACACAAGTATGCCAACGCCGTTACGGAAAAAGGCATGCTGGGTGCGGCACGGGACATGTTGCCTAATCAGTCCATTGTCAACTCGGTGCTCAAGGCCGGCAGTTCCATGGTGCGCAAGGACATTGATCACGTGGCCGGATTGTTGGTGGATGCCGAAATGAAAATGTTTAACGGCTTAAGTACACCGGTGGTATTTCTGCAGAATATTGTTGTGGATTTGTTGTTGGGCCTTGGGGTCAATGAAGCCTTTAAGATATTTGCCGATTACGTCAAAGCCAACTACAACGCCCAGCCGGGATTTATCACCATGAACTTGCCCCGGCTTGCCACGGCCCTGGATGAGGTGGGGGTGGACAGCCCGGTCATCTGCGCAAACTTCAACAAAATCGGCTTCCGTATGTGCGGCAGCATCGACGAGTACAGAGCCCATGTTGAAAAGTACAATATACACTTTATCGCCATGTCAGTATTCGCCTCCGGGGCATTGGCACCTAAGGAAGCACTGGAGTGGATTGCTAAAGAACGTTGGGTAGAGTCTGTAGTCTTTGGCGCTTCAACACCATCAAATATCCGCAATTCCAAAGAAACTTTATTAAATGCAGACGCCCAGTTTGCCTAGCAGGTTTTTCGTCTAAGATACCGGGGTTACCGCCTGCCCGGCGCTCTTACACAGAGCCGCCTCTACATCGTCAATAAGCATGCTGTAGCTGCGGTTGTTTTGCACCCACGGCCTGCCGCGCCTACCCATCTGTGCAGCCATCTGCGGATCGTTTAACAACGTGGCGATGGCATCGGCAAATTCATCCGCATCCCACTGTACACACAAACCCGCGCCACTTTCTTCCAGAACTTGACGTTGGTCGGGATGGTCATTGGCCACCACGGGCATTTCCAGGGCCATGTACTCTAACAACTTAGTGGGTGAGGTGGAATTCAGCACCGGAGTGGGGTAGAAGGGAGAAACACACACCCCCGCTTGTTTAACAACGTCCAGGGCCTTCTCTCTGGGCAGCAACCCCAGCATGACCAGATCGTCTTCAACCTGCAAACGTTGGGCCGCGTCCAGAATTTCCGCTTCGTCTTCCGGTTCGTTGCCACCACCCACAATATACAGCTTGACCCCGGGCACCAGATTGCGGACCTTGGCCAAAACTTCAACCAGGAAAGACAAACGCCGCATTCTGTCCAGGGTACCTAGATACAAAAAGCTTTTGCCATGGTTAAGCAGGTCCTCCGGACGGTTATTTTGCGCCAGTAGTTCATCTTCCACACCCATGGGAACAGGTGTGGTTTTATCAGCCACGGCCACCCTGGCGCAGACATCGCGCTTCATTTGCTGACTCTGGACAAATATATGGTTCGCCTTTGGCAGCAACCAGCGGTACAGGACATTTTCGTAAGCCTTGCCGCGAATGTAATAAAGCACACGGTACAGGGTGCTGTCCGCCCGAGCGGATTTGTCCAGATAGTCCTCAGGGAAGGGCCAGGACAACCAGAAAACAAAGGGGACTTTATAGACCTGAGCCGCCACCAGCCCAATCATGCCCGAGACAAATTTGTCTTTAACAATCAAACAGTTGTAGTCACCGGCGCGTAACTTGCCGAATACGGATAAATCATGGCTCATGGCCAGCAGGTGTTTAAACACGCGGGAAAAGAGTGATGTGCCGGTATTGGTGCGCCCGGCAAAAACCTGGCCGCCTTGCCACTGGGCCACCAGATTACCGGGAATTTCCTCTTCTGCCTGAAGAATACAGTCCACCTGGTGCCCCCGCGCAACCATTTGTTCACCCAGGAGTTTGGTGACGTCGATACGCCAGGGCGGATACATATCCGAAGACATCATCAATGCTTTGACCTTCATGGATCGATTACGCCTGATTCTTGTGCCGGGTATGCGCGGTGTTGACCACAAGTTGAGCCAGCTTTTCCCCCCAGGCGATGGAATGTGACGCCCATACGTATTTGTGGGCCTGGCAGGCAATCGCCAACCGCTGGGATTCATTGTCCGCAAATTTGCTGATCTGGTCACACAGCTCGGTCATTGAAGAAGCGCTGAAACCAACCCCTCGAGCATTCATACCCTGATCCACCGGATCAACACCCAGGGTCATGACCACAGCGCCATTGGACCAGGCTTCGATAAAGGTATTCGGAAAACCTTCCACAAAACTGGTGTTTACGTGGATGGCAGCCTGTTCCATTTCCCGCTGGACGCCGTCGCGGTCCAACTCACCCAAATAACTGAAGTTGGGCAGGCGCTCACCTTCTGCCAGGGCATCAATATGGCGTTGGGATTCCGGCGCGCGGCCGGCCATCAAAAACTGGATGTCGTCCCGGTGGACAAAGTCTTTGGCCAACTCAATAAATAGCTCCGGACGTTTGACATCCTTCAAGTTGGCCAGCCACAAAACCCGCATCGGTCCATTGGGCTTTTCCGGCATATTTTCTTTCAGTTCTTGAAACGGAGGGACCACCAGATCGCTGGAGAGTCCAAACGCCGACAGCAACACATCCGCCTGTTTCTGATTTTGCGCAATATGGTGGGTAGCGCCTTTCATGCCGCGCAACCCCAGTGTGTGCTCCAGGCAGAGCACCGGAAACGCTCTGGTAATGCGCTGATCAGGAAACAGACCTGTCTCGATGTCCATATCGCTGGCGCAGTGAAAAACAAAGGGTACCTGATTTGCCTTGGCGTATTGGGCACAGACGTAGGTATAGCTTTGACGCATGGTCTGATACACCACATCCGGCTGGATACGCCCCAGAGCCGCACGCAAATCCGCCTGGTCCCGGTACAATATGCGCCGTTGCGCATCCGCTGCATCCGAAATCGCCTGGACCTGATAGTTCAGGCCACCGGTGCGCGTGTTGTCTACCCGTTTGGCCAGATAGACAACCTCGGCCCCTGCCTTAGCTAATTCGTTACTCAGAATATGGGATTGGTACTGGGCGCCACCCATCACCGCTGAGGTGTGATTTTCCGTGACCACACAAACTGTATTGCTCATGCCGCCCGCTCCGCGACAGGTGTGCACAACTGTCTCACTTGTTCGTACACCGGCAGAGCTGTTTTACTGATTTGCCGTGCAATTGAAGTTTCAAAGGGTTTTTCGGCATAGGAGTTCTGGCGCTTAACCGAAGCGGCTACCGCCGGGTTGAGCGTTGCACCCACAAAGTTGAACGCAAGGTTTAAGCCCTGCTCGGGGTTGGCCAACAAATCATCATAGTCGAGCACCAGGAGCTGTTCAGCGGGTATCATCTCGGCAATGTCGAGAATTTGCCGGCTTTTACCGGCATAGGCGCTGCAAGCCCGCTCGGCATATCGCACCCCCAGGGGCCAGGGATATTTTGAGTTGCTGACACGCTCATCAGCAGACTCCGGAAACAACCCACAATCCTGGTACAGCTCGTTCAACGCAAAATTTTTCCAGTTGTAGAGCATGGAGCGGATCACCGAGTCCGGGTGGCGCACCAACCAGATCAGCTTCTGTTGGGGTCCAATATTCCGGTACTCGGGATAACGTTCGTTCAAATAAGTGGTTTGAAAACAATACTGATTCTGCTTGGGCAGGGTGATGACCCCACACAGGGCCAGGGCGGCATCCAGTTCGTCATCCGCGGTAATTTTCAACGCGGTATAACCTTGGGACTCGGCGATGACCCGGGTTAACATGGTTGTTCCCGAGCGCTGACACCCGGCAATCATCACCGACGTGGGATAATCGCCCAGGCAGGACAACAGGGGGCCTGACTGCGCACGCGGACCATGGTGGAATTTCTTCCAGGTCTTCAATTGATGAACGCTTCTTTTTTCCTGATCAGACAGATCATTCAAGGTGATAGAGGTATTACGATCCATGAAACCTAACTACGTGTGTGAAAAACGTCTTTGCTTTCCAGCAAGTTTATGGGTGCGCATGATAAACCAAAAACTCAAAGCTCAGGTTACGCAAGTTTGCAGCTTTATGGGTCCCGGCTGACTTTTTACCCATATTGTTATCCATTACACAATTAGGGTAGATATTTACATCTACAGCGAGGATATTAGGTAACATTTGGCATAATTCCGGAAAAAATCCGCCCGGATTGCCGGTTTGCGGCGTTTTTCCAGCGGGATTTCGACTCCGCAGCCATAGCGAGGCCAATAACAAGTTGGGGCCATGAAAAAGTTCTTAATGTGTCTACTTCTTATCCCACTGTTTGGGATCAGGTACCTGATTCGGTTCTTTCCCGACCAGGAAGGCATATTACTTTACCTGCCCGATGCCTGTATTGCCTTGGCCACCGTGTTCATCTTTATGAAGATGATTTCCTCGGAAGTCTATCTCCGCATTCCGGCTCGTTACTTGCTTATTTTTGTGGGCTTTATTTTCCTTGTTTTATGCGGGTTTATTGTCAACAACGTTCAACCCGACGTTATTTTTGCGGGAATCCGCATGTACTTTAAGTACGTGCCTATCTTTTTGCTGCCAATCGTCTATTCATTTGACAGATCTGATTATAAATTCCTCTTTGTGCTGCTGGGTTTGCTCCTGCTGGTGCAATTACCGGTTACCGTCTACCAGCGTTTCTTCGAATTTGGTGCAGTGGATGTGGGTTCGTTTGGCGGTTGGACCAACGGGGATACCATTGTGGGTACGTTGGAAAACCCGGCGTCAATTACTTTGTTTGCCCTGTCAGCCGTTGTTCTGGCCATTAGTTTCTTCCTGGCAGGCAAGCTGAACGTTAATTTGCTTGCAATCATTGTTGGCCTGGCACTGATTCCGATTGCGTTGTGTGAAACAAAAATTACCCCGGTGGTGTTACCCATCACCATTTTTTACCTGCTTTTCCTCTATCGGGATGTGGTATCCGCTGGACGAATCATCACCATCGGCGTGGCTGTTTCCGTGTTTTTATCCGGCTTTGTGGTGGCCTACGACCAGCTATACGGTGACGGCCGGGGCGGCTACTTAAATTTTATGACCTCCAAAGAACAGACCATGGACACCTACAATCTGACCGGGGTGCGCGGGAAGAAATTCAGGTTGGAGCGGGAGGTTAAAGGCATTGTTGGCGAACCGGTTAACGATCTGAAATCCGGGGGTAAGGTAGACCATCAATTCGGTGGCACCCGGGTGGGACGTATAGACAGTATTATCCTGCCGTTTGACATGCTGCTGCCGGAACATTGGCTGCGTTTCCTGTTAGGACTGGGCATTGGCAGCACCGTGAGCGAATTTGGGGAAGGGGGCAAGTACCTTTACGTATCTAAAGATCTGGGTGGTGTGCAGACAGAATTTGCCTTGCTGATATGGGAAACCGGGTTGTTTGGCTTGCTGCTTTATGCGGCATTTATCGTCACCATCCTGAAATACGTGACCTTCCAGAAATTTGAGGATCCCTATTTACGGGCCATTAACGCTGCTTTTGGCGCCATATTGCTGCTTTGGCTATTCTCATTTATCTACAAATCGCTGTTATCCGGTCTGCCCTCCACCCAGGCACTGTTTATGCTGACCAGTGGGTGTATCGTTAACACCGAGATACAACTGGCTGCCCAAAAGGTCAAAAAGCGAAGCCAGGCGCGCGCTGCCCAATTTGCCACCATTACCACTCACATGGGCACATGATCGCTTTACATAACCAACACAAGAACAATCAGGCCTTTTGTTAAACTGAGTTTGGTCAAGTGTGGGAAGACTCACCTTGGTAGAACGCGTTAGTCGATACAGACTGTGGCGGGGGTGGTAATCTTAGGGGCATCCTCGCCATAAGTGACGAGTTCAACAACCTTCAGTTTCGAGTAACAAGGAAGAAAAGTGCGTTTATTAAGACTAAGTTTAGCTGGCGTATTAGCCATTTTTCTCTCTATCAGCGGGTCGTTAATGGGCTTCCAGGTGGCCAGTGCAGAAACTGCGCAGCCTGCCGGAGCAGACCCGGAGTACAGGATTTCTGCGGAAGATCTTCTGGAAATATCGGTGTGGAGAGAGGAAGACCTGCAACGTCAAGTTGTGGTCAGGCCGGACGGGGGTATTTCCTTCCCCCTGGTGGGGGAAATTGCCGCGGCAGGGCTGACTTCTGCTGAATTGGAAGAAGAAATTGCAAGCAAACTTAAGACCTATGTGCCCGACGCGGTGGTTTCGGTCTCTGTGCTGGAAGTACGCGGACTTAAAATTTATGTTACCGGTCAAGTACGAAATCCCGGGCAATTTCTGGTGGCGCGTTACATAGACATCGTGCAAGCCATCACCATTGCCGGCGGTTTTAGTCCCTTTGCCAAGAAGGGAGACATTAAGGTCGTGCGCCGGGTTAACGGCAGAGAGAAAACGTTTGAATTTAACTATGGTCGTTACATCAAAGGTAGGGACCTGGATAAGAACATTATGTTGGAGGCTGACGATGTTGTCTTGGTTCCATAAGCGCACGTTGTGTGCCCTTGCTACGCTGACTGCCGGAGTTAGTGCACAGGCGGCCTGGGAATTTAACCCTTCCGTACAGGTTGCGGCTGACTACGAGGACAATGTCAACGTATCCGAAAACGAAGAGAGTGCCATTGCCCAGTCGCTGCGAGCCCAGCTGAGAATGCGCAATACCACGCCAAACGCAGAGTTTGCGGCCATTCTGGGTGGTTCGTATGACGATTACAGTTCTTACGACGGCGACGTTGACCTTGAGGACAGCGACTCTCAGTTTCTGGCGCTGTCCGGCAACAGGAAGTTCCAACAAGCCACCTTACGCCTGGATGCCAGAGCGGAAAGGGATGTCTTGCTGCGTCGGCGGGGGGTTATCTTCGACGGTTTTACCGGCAACGAAATCCTCGATTTGTCCGGCCCAACGTCGGATGACATCATCGACGACTTACTGAACGAGGGTGACCTGGATGTGCGCACTGTGGAGGAGCAGATTGAGCGCGAAACCATTTCGGTGTCTCCCAACTTTTCCGTAGAGCTTTCGGAACGTTCAGAATTACAGGCGTCTTACCGCTACTCACAAACCGAATACGACAACGCAGACGCTTTTGCGGTTGAAGATAATGAATCCCACAACGCAAGCTTGAGCTTCAACTATTTGTTGTCGGAGCGGGACATGCTTCGCGTAGTGGCCGGAGCAGGGCGGTTTGAGCCGGATGAATCGTTGGAGGTAGACACCTATGAGTTGCTGCTGGAATGGCGGCGGCGCGTGTCTGAAACGATGGTGGTGAGTGTTGCGGCGGGTCCCCGGCGAACGGAAAGTGACCTTGAAGAACAGACCGGCGTTGCATACCGGGTGCGGGTGGACAGAAATTTTGCCAATGCGACTTTGTTTGCCGTTGCCGAGCGTTCACTTTATCCGTCCCTGTTTGGTGAACACCTGGAAACCGACAGGATCTCCTTAGGGATTCGCGGCGCTTTTTCCGAGCGCCTCACCTGGAATATCAGCGCTGGCGGGTACAACGCAGAAACTGCGGTTTCTGTGAACAGCAACGCGTCTGACAATGAACAAGAAAGTTACTATATCACTCCGTTGCTTCAATGGGCGGCAACACCGTCGATTTCGGTCTCCGCATCTTATACCTATGAAAGATATAAGCGCGGTGATGGTTCGAGCATTGATGCCAATACGGTTGGACTAGCACTTTCTTACTCGCCTCAACAGCGGGTCCGATAAGTCATCTGACTCAAGGAACGAGAGCAATATGCAAGTACAAGAATCAAATAGCGATATTCTCGAATACTGGGATATTCTGGTACGTCGAAAGATGGCCTTTATCACTCCGTTTGCGATTGTGATGGCGGCCATAGTGGCGTTGGCCTTTCTGTTGCCGCCAACCTATCGCTCCGAAGCTACCATTCTGGTGCAACGGCAGGCGATCCCACAGAATATTGTTGCAACCACGGTAACCGGTTATGCCCAGGAGCAGATTCAACAAATCCTCCAACGCATCACAACTTTCGACAATCTGATCGAAATTGCCGAGCAGTTTGGCTTGTACGGCCAGGAGTTGGTGGACCGCCCGGAGGATGTTGCTGAATCCGTACGCGACGCCATCGAAGTGGAGATGCTGGATGTGGAAGCGTCCAGCCCGGACCAGGCCGGCACACGGGTGGCAACCATCGCCTTTACCGTGTCTTTTGCCGCAAATACAGCGGAGAAAGCCCAGGCGATTACGGAAGATCTGTCGCACCGCTTTATCAAGGTGCACACCACCGTACGCTCACAATTGGCGGCAGACGTGACCAGCTTTCTCGGTGACGAGCAGGCGAACTTGCAAGATGAAATTACCCGTCTGGAAGCCCGCCTGGCGGAATTCAAGCGGGATGAATTTAACCAGTTACCCGAACTGATGGGTTCAAACCTGCAGTTGTATGAACGCACCGAGCAGCAAATCCAGGATGCTGAAGAGCGGGTCAGAAATCTTGAGCGGCAACTGCAGAATGTACGCGCGGAACTGTCCGTGACGGACCCCTATCAAGAAGTGTTGTCTGAAGACGGCCGCAGAATTCTGTCCAGCCGGCAGCGCCTGGAAGTGCTCACCTCAGATTATCTGGTGGCCAGTGCGCGTTATTCATCGGTGCACCCCGACGTGATTCGCCTGCGCCGGGAAATCCAGTCGCTGGTGGACGAAAGCGACAGCAGTGGACGCATTGACGAGATGATGTCGCGCCATATTACCTTGCAGGAAGAGTTGCGTAATGCCCGTGGCAAATACGGTGACTCTCACCCGGAAGTATCCAGCCTGGAAAAACAACTGGCCAGTCTGCAGCGCGCGTTAAAGGACGGTTTATTGAGCAATGCCGAAACCGAAACCCTGGTTGTTAAGCCTAACAACCCGGTTTATGTATCCCTGGTGGCGGAGCAGGAATCGCTAATTTCCAATTTAACCGCCGAGCGTAACCGTCTGGAAGATTTGAACGACCGTTTAATACAGTATGAACAACGTCTGGCCCTAACACCGGCAACAGAAAAGCGCTACCGTGCTTTGAATCGTGAGTACGAAGAGGCGTTGGAACGTTACGAGCAGATCAGCAGCAAACAGCTGCAGGCACGTATGGCGGAAACCCTGGAAGCAGGGGAGAGTGGAGAGCAGTGGTTGCTGGTCAGCAATGCCTATCTGCCAACTTTTCCTGAAAGCCCCAACCGTATCGGGATATTGCTGCTGGGTCTACTGTTGGCTGCCGGTGCTGGAATTGTCATGGTTGCAGTAAAAGAGTATCAGGACAACACCATTCGAGACGCCAAACAATTGTATCGTCTGCTTGGTGTGCCTCCGCTTGCTCAGATTCCAGAATTTTAGTCGAGTATCACAATGAACAAAAAGCACGAACCGCAAAGTCAGGGTCCGGTTGATCCGCTGGGTAAGGCACTGGCAAGAGCTAGAAACGACTCGGTTAAGATTCGGGATTGGGTACAGCCAAGCCGCTCCGGCGGCGTGGGACACTCCGCCGGATCCAGAAGGGTGGCCCGAGTTGCCAAGGACCATAACTTCCCGGAGTTCAGCATCGACAAAGAGGCTGTACGCAAGAATCAGGTCCTGTTAGACAACCTGGGCAACGATTTTGTCGTACTGGATCGGTATCGGGTACTGCGTACCCGGGTGCTGCAGTTAATGCACAACAAGAATTGGCGGATTCTCGGCATTTCCAGCCCCGCGCCCCGGGCCGGAAAAACGGTCACCGCCATTAATCTGGCGCTGGGTGTGGCCCGTGCTGGCGACTTAGATGTGCTGTTGGTAGATGGTGATATCCGCAATCCCAGTGTTAATCAGTACCTGTGCATGGATAACCAGTTTGGCTTTGCGGACTATTTAACCGGCAATGCCAAGCTGGAAGAGGTAGTCTACCAGGCCAAACAATTTCCGAACCTGCTGGTTTTGCCGGGATCACCCGGCGGTTATCAAGACCAGCACGCTGAAATTCTCAAGGGCCCGCGTCTTAAAGAAGTATTTAAGGATGAGTTGCCCATTGCCAACTCGACAATTGTTATTGTTGATCTGCCGCCGGTGCTGGTCGGTGACGATGTATTGGCCACCAGTGAAATGCTGGATACCATCTTGATGGTAGTGGATGAACAATCAACGGATACCATGGATTTACAGCATTCGCTGGAGCTTTTGGGCGGCATTGAACTGGTGGGCACGGTCCTGAACAGAAGTTCGGAAAAACCCAAGGAACACCAGGGATATTATTATCCTCGCGAGGATGATCAAAACAGCGCCCCTGATGGAGAGATGTTGTCCACTCAAGACGAGTTGGAAACAGAAGCAGTTGACCCACAGGATAAAAAGGAACTGGATTAGATGTATGAGCAATTCTACGGCTTTGAGTTAAATCCGTTCACCAATATACCCAACCCGGACTTAGTCTTTCTGTCGCCACAGCACCAGAGGGCTTTGTCTACCTTGCAGTATGCGCTGGTTTCCAGGGCCGGTTTTTGTGTCATTACCGGCGATGTAGGCGCAGGCAAAACCACCCTGGTACGGCACATTCTGCAAACGGCAACGGACAATCTGCACGTGGGCCTGGTCAGCAACAGCAAATGTGACTCCTTTGAGGAACTGCTGAAGTGGATACTCCTGGCCTTTGACCTGGACTATAAAGACAAAGACAAAGTGGAAATGTATGACCTCTTTGTCAGCTTCATCATTGAGCAACACCGCAACGATCAGCCGGTGACGCTGATTATCGACGAAGCCCAGAACCTGGACATGGACAATCTGGAACAGCTGCGGATGTTATCCAACGTGAATACGGAAAAGGGTACCGTGCTGCAGACTATTCTTATTGGCCAGCCCGAATTATGGGATTTGTTACGCGACCCGCGCATGAGCCAATTTGCCCAACGGATCTCATACGAGTACTTCCTGAAGCCGCTGGACAGCACGGAGCTGACGGAAAACTACATCCGCTACCGTCTGGAACATTCCGGCGGCAGCCCGGATCTGTTTGACGACGACACCTTTAAGCTCATCTGGGAAGTAACGTCCGGCGTTCCGCGGCTGATTAATCTGCTGTGCGACACTGCCCTGGTTTATGCCTACGGCGAAGAAAAAGAAAAGGTTGATCTGAATATTGTCAACCAGGTGATCGACGACCGTTCGGAGAGCTTCAAACGTCCTCCGGTTAAGGTAGCCAAAACCACCAAGAGTGCCGACACCAAGGCGGGCTCCACCAAGGCCAAGAGCAGGGCGCCGTCACTGATTGAACGGGCGGTGAATCGTAAAACCTAGATATAAATCCCGCCTTTGTTTCTACCTGGTCATAGTTCTTGCCAGCGAGTATATGACCTCCTTGCCGTCTTCGTATGCTTGGACCACTTCTTCATAGGTTGCGGTGACATTGAGTTGCCCTTCATGGGCAAAATCGTTACGCCAGGTTATCAGGTTGCCGTAAGCGGATTTGATGTCTCTACGATGTAGCTCAACGTTTGTGTTTCGAGGTAAACACAACCCTCAAATGTGATATCCCAGCAAGTCTAGTGGTTTTAGAAAGCCCGTTCAGGAGGAGACCTGAAGAACCAAGTCCTGAAGCAAGTTAGACAACTATAACGTAGTTTTGCACCCTGGCCTTAAGCGACTCACCCAGCGGAGCGTGCGTTTTCACCCATCCTTGCGAACTTTGCAATTAGGAGAAAGGTGCCAACGGATCAAGCGGCGGGTTTTGGATTCAATAACTTGGCAATGGCTTCCTGAGCATGGCCTCTGCCAAGAATCCTTTTGGCGATGCTGCGCGCCTCTTCCACAACCCGGGATACCGCGGATCGGGTCAGGACAATGTCGTGGGCGTGTTGAATCCGGTCGGTAAACCTGAACTTATAAGATTCGTCACCAATACCAAAGTCAAACGTAGCGGCATCGTTGTTATCAGCATCTTCTATGGTGGCCTTCAACAGAACCTTTCCGGGGCTGAACTCGGACAAGGTCTGATCAAACGCCGGCTTGTAGTACATGTAACGGCCACCGTATAAAAAGCCCAGGTGGGCCGCGATCACGTTATCGTTTAAGGACAAGCAGGTCAGACGGACACAGCCCTCGGCACGGCCGGCAATGTCGCACAACGTATCATTGTAGAACTGTCTTACCTTGGGGTCGTTGAATACGCTTGGGGTATCGGTTCCATCCCACCTGGCAATATGCAGCTCGTAAAAACGTTCCAGATTCTGCAGCAACTGGGCCGGGGTGTGGTGAGTTTCCAGCTTCAATTCTCCGGCACGGCGCAGCTTATTCTCCAGGCGCCGCATACTCTTCTTGCGTAAGTTGTCTTCGAATTGTTCAGCGCTCATAAACGGCGCGGGTACGCTGTATTTATCGATACAGCGGTAGCGGGTCAGGTTAGAGCGAAAGAGGCTCAGCGCGGTGCTGGCGGTTGGGATGCGATTGAGCTGAATGCGCAGTTTAGTGTTGCAGGTGGCTTCCAAGCCTTCCAGCACCCTTTGTATCGCCTTGGCCGCCGTTTCTTCATCCAGCGTGTTGCTGACCGGAATATCGCAGTAGTCGGCATAAGATTCACCCACAAAACTGGCCACACCGCTTTCAACTTTAAAAAAGCCCGCCGCAACCAGTTTGTTATCGAGGTAAACACAGGACGTATGTAACTGATGATCTTCACACAGGTGTTTTGCGGTGGCACTGAGCCAGTCTGAGCGCAGGAAAAAGTTGGGATTGGCACTTTCACCGGCAAGCTGATCCCAGGCTTTGCTCACCTCGACAAAAGCGCTCAGTCCGCGCCGCGTTTGTTGTTCCATGTTTTGCTCCTTGTCCCTAATGCCAGCCGTCCACACAGGCGATCCACTCGTCACGACCGGTCTGGTGTGCATCGATATGATGCATGCCGCCGGCACGCCACGGGGATGCCGGATCACCCGCTAAGAACGGACTCTTGTCAATTTCCCGTTCGCTGTAGACCAAACTGTTAATCTTCGTGATTTCAAACCCGCGCACCGTTTTGCCATATTCCACCGAACAGTCCTGGGCAAAGCGGTAGATGCGATCTCCCACCACCTGTACCCGTCCCGCCGGGCGGGCGATATCGCTCCCCGAGGCTACTGGACTCATCGGGTGTTCTGTCCATTTTCCCACCAACTTGTTTGCGGATAAAAGACGCAGAATCGCTTGGGGTTCTCCCTCTTGCTCAACCTGCTCAATGTATTGGCAGGTGAGCAGCCACCATTTGTCGTTGGCAAAGAAAATTGAACTGTCTGAAAAACCGGGCTCGTCAAAAATAGGCTTTACCTTTTGCCAGCCAAAGGGAAACTTTTCCGCCCTGTACAGGAAGACACCGGCGGTGGGCGCATCCGGAATCATGTAATGATGCTGCTCGTGCTCAAAGACATAGGGGTAGGCCAGGTGGTAATTCTCTTTCAGCACCGTATTTTTGTATTCCCAGTGTTGGCCATCGTCACTGCTGGCCACGCCAATAACACCGGTATAGTCAATTAGATTCATTGTTTCGAAAAACATGTACCAGCCCCGGTCGGTTTTGTGCAGGAATGGGTCCGCGACAAAACCCGCAGGAACGTCATGTACCTTGTCTTTTGTCATCACCGGCTGTTCGGGTTTGGGGTGGTCGCCCAGGGACAACAGGTCCTTAGCGGTCAAAATACCGATTGAAAAGGTTTGCGCCACCGTGGAATTCACATAGCGGTAAAAAAGTGCAGGTGAAATGCGCCAAAGCAGGCTTTTTAACAATCGTTTCAACATCGATTAGACTATTATTGATAAGTTGGACAGATGTAGATCAGCCGTTGGCAATCCATTTGGTACTGGCCACCAAGATACTATCAACCCCGGGTTTGCCGTGTGCTAAGTTGATTCGTATTTGTAATGCAGATCATACAATCTACCTAACACTGCAAGCTATTTCTGTGACGAATACGGGTTATTCTATTCCATACATCCAATAAAATAGCTGGCAGGGTGAAAACCCAAACTAGAGCAGCAATATTCTCTTTGGTACCAACCGTGCAAATCAAACCGCAAACAGGCGTTAGCTAGCTCCCATGGAACAGTCGATGCACAGTGCAGCCTATGGTGAATCCAGGCAGAAAACCCGCGTTGGTTTTATGCTCCTGGTCTGTGCTTTGTCCCTGGTGTTTTTCTGGCCCGCGGTTGAAATTGTACTATCCCGGTGGTTGAACTTTGCCGGTGGTTACAGTCACGGTTTTCTGGTGCTGGCATTGGTCGGCCACGCGCTTTGGGAAGACCGCCACGAACTCTTTGTGGATCCGGACGACAAGCCCGTCACCTGGTTCTGGTTAACCGCCTTGTCAGGCATGTCCTTTGTCTGGATGATCGCCTGGGCGGGCGCTTTGTCCATGCCCCAGGTATTGTTATTGGCTGGCATGATCGTGGCGCAGGTTGGGGCGTTATTTGGTCTGCGGCGAATTTTCAAGCTACTGCCTTACCTGTTTGTACTTGCCTTTGCCTTGCCCATCTGGGATCCCCTGTCACCCCACCTGCAATACCTTGCTGTTGATGCCAGCAAGTTCATTTTGGATTATTTAACCCCGTTGACGGTCTATGTTGATCAAACCTTCATCTTTACACCCACCATGACCTTTGAGGTGGCACCAAGTTGCAGCGGCTTGGGCCTGCTGATCGTCACGCTTTGCCTGCTGTCCTATGTCGGTCTGATGAATCGGCCTAAGTTATGGGTTTCGGTGGCGCTGCTGGCCATAGGTGTTGGGCTGGGTCTGATCATTAACTGGATACGCATTGTGCTCATTGTCATGATCGGCGATGCCTACGGCCCGGAAAACTTCATTATCAAAGACCATGTGTGGTTCGGCTGGGTGGTCTTTCTTGTTATCGGCGTACCGGTCTTCCTGTTGCTGCTGAAGCTGGTACCCCAGGCGCAAACGTCTACACAAGAGCAGACGGATGTAAACAAAGCAACCCCAGCCGCTAAGCTGGGGATTGTGGCCGCCAGCTTCCTCATCCCCATGGTAGGCTATACCCTGGCCCAAGGTGCCAAGGTGGAAATTGCCGAAGACAGTGTGGCTCAGGCCCATCAGCTCAATGCCGGCCAAGTGGCGAGCGGGGTGAGCACAATCAGGATTGATGAATTACCCTGGGCGCCAAGTTACGAAAATGCCACCTCCCAACAGGCTTATCAACTCAACGCTACCCAGACGGAAAGGCCGGGTGAGTTTTTCTACTTTGCCCGATTTGCAGAACAAACACCATTCAGCGAACTTGTCAGCCGGGACAACCAGATCACCCAGGACAGTTGGCAGCACACCACCACACAGACGGTGCTGGCCGGACAGGCCAATCTGGAAGTTCGCCGCAATCGGGTACTGAGCGATGATGTAGTTGCTGAAACCCTGGTGCTCAGTTATTGGTATGACATTGGCGGCGCGGTTGCCTTGACACAAATGGACGCCAAACTGCTGCAGATTGTTAAAAAGTTTGACCGCCGCACAGATGCAACCGTGTTTATTCTCGGGGGCCTTTGCCGACAAAAACAAGAATGTGACGCCCTGCGCGAACAAATATTGCATCTTACAAAGGAATATCAGAGCTTGATGTATTCAGCCTTGCAGGGTTAACCCGCAGGCAAGCTGTACTCGACATATTATAAGGACTTTAACCCGTATGAATTCTGCCCCGGTAAAAATTACCTATCTGGACAATGCAGCCCTGGACCACTGTTCGTATTTTCTGACCGGACTTTTGGACAATGCGGCACAGTATGGCTATCGGCTGGAGATCCAGAAAAACGGCTACGAGAAGCACTTTCCCGGATTACCGCCGGAGCTGGCCCGGGCGAATCCCATTTTCTACGCCGAGGATGGTGATGATGCTTACTACTTTTGCTTCGACGGTTATGACATGGCGGACCGGATTGCCATTGAAATTCTGGAAAAAGTACGTTTCTTTTTCAAAACTAACTACGATGCCGCCAGCGTAGAAAAAGTGGTAGAGGATCCGCTGTTGCGTCAGCGTGTTATCCCATCCCACCCGTTTTTTAACGTTAAGCTACCCTTTTTCCTGCGTTTTCAACACGCCAGCACACCGTTATACCGGACTGTAATGGACGAGTTTTCTTCCTGGAAACATCTGCGTCATTGGGGAGGCTACTGGCGGCGCAGCGATACCATCGATTATTTGCGTGGCTTAAGGACAGATCATAAACAACATGACGTTTATTTTGTTGTGCCGTATTACCCTAAGTTTCATCATACAAGTAACGAATTCAGATATGAGATCATGGCGCGCTTCACGGAAGCCAAGGGCATCAATGCCAAGGTCGGATTTTACGCCCCGGAGGTGCCGGGGAAATTTGCCAAGTTTTACACCAAGCGCACGTCACGGTCCGAACACCTGCAAAATATTGCCGGTTCCCGCATTTCCATTTATGCGCGTGGCCCCCACGACTGTTTGTCTTTTAAATTGGGCGAACAGCTTTGTCTGGGCTCGGTAGTGGTGGGGCAACCTATCAGAAGAACCAAGGAACTGCTTGGGGGGTTGCCGGAATTTGATATCCAATATGCCCACGAAACCCCGGCAGAAATTGTTGAGGCCGCTATTGAATTGTTAAACAATCCGCAACGGCTGGAAGCAGTCAGACAGTCGAATATGGCAACGTTTGACAAATATATTTGCCCCAGCGCCCTGATTGGCCGTGCGCTGAATTTTATGTTTGCACGGGAACTCAACTCAACCGCCAATGGTCAAATAGCGCGCGAACAACTGTCTTCCTGATTCTCAAAAACCTGGACTAAGTACACTGCAAAATGTGACCGGATACACAGCCTGCTTAAAAGGCTGCCGATCCGTTGCCCATCCATTGCCCCATCAAGGTACCTGTATTGAGGTATTGGCGGTGGTGATGAGATGGGTTTCAACTTATGCACCTTCACGGGCGTTTATTTTTTAAGTTCGTCACATTTGCGGCACAATTGCATTGGAAGACGGTCCGCGCGCGCGTATCGTTGATTACCGAGAGATAGAGAAGCAAACGCTTCGAGAGACATAACGGTCACGTAGGATTGGCAACCGGGATTTTGTTGGCCTAAAAGACACGATCACAACTGCTGTACCTAAAAGCCGTAGTACCACACATGACGGAGTAAGTTATGATCCCAGAACTAAGACACACCTTTGCGCCGCGGGGGACTGCGGGCAAAACCATTGAGGGGGGACTTTTCAAGTTCTTCGTCTTAGTCTCAGTATGTATATTCGGCGGGCACTATGCTCATGCCACGCAACCCTTGCCACCAACCATTTGTCTGGGCGGCTGTTCCGCCAATGTTGACGCTGTTGATCTTGAAACCACCAGTGCACGTTTTATCGGTGCCGGTGGCAGTAACGCCAACGACGGACGAAGCCATGCCACCCGCTGGGCAAATACCGCCCCGGCAAAAAACCTGCCACAAGGCACCGATGTTTATCTGCTGGCTGGTTTGGACAACGGCAAACGCACCTGGAGTGTCAACTGGAGCGGTACCAGCCAAGATCCGGTGGTTGTGGGGTGTTACTACCTGGACCAGGCCAACGGCAACCAGGCCACCTCCTGCAGTGAGGGTAACCAGGCGTTCAGCCAGCCCAAGCCTACCATCCGAGGCACTTACGAAGCAGGCTGCCGGCAAAACAGAACT
>JANQMF010000044.1 GCA_028280225.1 Pseudomonadales bacterium
CAGAGTTCTTGCATAAAATGCTGAGCTCGCTCGATAAAAAACTGCTGAATTTTTAACTGTACAAGAAAATCCACTTTTTCCAACGCAATATGCAAAAAATAGATTTTCATCTAATGGAAGTCTGAAGCTCCAGCACCATGGAGCGCCGGCTGCCGGGTAGCTCCAGGAAGGTGACGGTAAAGTCGACGCTGATGGAAAGATTGTCCGGCAGGCGCAGAATGGCTTCGCGTTCGGTAAAAGGCTGGCCGTCACTCAGGGCCTGGGCTAACAGACCCATAATCTTGTCCGCCCGGACAATCAGATCACTCAGTGGCAACCCCACAGCGTGACTGGCAGAGGTGTGCAGCAGGTCTTCAGCGGCGGCGTTGATTTGTTCGATGTGCAGGTTTTCGTCAAGCACAACAATGCCGGTGACCAGGCTATCCAGGATCTGGGCATTTCTATCGCTCACCGTTGACTTTTTGACTCTCATATCTGCTAGTGCGTTAAGTTGTGCAGCAAAATTTAGGCCACGTTTTGTTCGTTGTTGATGGGCGGGTTTTGTCCCTTAGAAGGGCGCGGATCTGTTCCGTTTTGGGGGCTTTACGGGATTCTTCCCAGCCCCGGGTGCTCTATTTGTGGCGCAAATCCAGTTATTCGCTGACCGGACCAATCATCTGCCCTGCCCGCGATACCCGTTTGTGCACCAATTTAGTGCGCGCACCAAGAGAGGTCAACTAGAAGATGTTCAGTGGAAGCGCAGAGTTCAGTTGGCGGTGGGTGGGGTGTTGGCCTGGTTGGGGCGGGTGAGGATTGACACCCGTTGCAGGTGGAAGGTTACGGGCTTTGAGCTCATCAGTACCTGTTCGTCCGCATCGACAATCTGGGCGGTGATGGAGTGGGTACCCCGGTTAACGTTGGTCATGGCTACAGCACCCCGGGAGCGGATGGGCCAGGGTTGTCCGTTGAGGAGAATCTGCACCTGGTGGCCTTCCTGCAAGCCGGGTTGCACCCGGGTATATACCGTCACATTACCGGCGTTTTCGCGAATGGCGGCATCGTTTTCCGGCGAGGTGATGGAGATATTCTCATATTGAAACGCCGCGGATTCTTCTTCCTCGATGTTGGGACTTGTTGTGGTTTGGCTATTGCTGACCACCGGGGCATAGGTATTGCTGGGGGCCAGTTCCACCGGCGTCTGGGTTTCACCGTCCTGATTTTTTGGCGGAATGTCGGTAAATACCACATTACCCTGGGCATCCGTGGTCTTGTATACCGCCGCATGCAGGAGGGGTGTGTGGGTAAGGACCAGCGCCAGGATCATCATTGGAAGCCGGCGGATGCCCTCGGTTTTTTTGACAGATTTTTTGCACATAATCACTTTGCTCATCGCAAATGGCCGCTATCGGAAATGCCAGTTTAAACTGTGTTTCATCTTATGATGATCCACGGCTATTTTAGACCGCAAAATTGCTAATTTGAGCGGTCCATTGCTTATTTTGGTGATGAATTTTGGGCAAAAAAAAGCCCCTTCTTAAGGTCATGTGCAATGACCGGCGGGAAGGGGCTGATTTTCCTCAGGCGTATTTTAGCCGGCCAACCCTTCCTTGGTGGTTTTGATGATGGCGGCCGCTACCTTGTAAGGGTCCGCGTTAGATGCGGTACGACGGTCTTCCAGACGTCCAACCCAGCCGTCGGTGGCGGTGGTGATGGGAATGCGGATCGAAGCACCCCGGTCAGAAACGCCATAGCTGAACATATCAATGGACTGTGTTTCGTGTTTACCGGTCAGCCGTTGGCTGTTGTCCGCGCCGTAGACGCTGATGTGCCGCTCGATGTTGCGGCCAAAAGCTTCACAGATGGCGGTAAAGGTTTCTTCCTTGCCGGACTCGCGCATCACGCTGTTGGAGAAGTTGGCGTGCATACCACTGCCGTTCCAGTCGGTATCGCCCAGGGGTTTTGGATGCCAGTTGATGGCGTAACCGTATTTCTCACCACAGCGCTCAAGGATGTAGCGGGCAATCCAGGTTTCGTCCCCGGCTTGTTTGGCACCCTTGGCGAAGACCTGAAATTCCCACTGTCCGGCGGCCACTTCAGCGTTGATACCCTCAACGTTGATGCCGGCTTCCAGGCACAGGTCCAGATGTTCTTCGATCATATCCCGGCCGTAAGCATTCATGGCACCCACAGAACAATAGTAGGGGCCTTGGGGGCGCGGGAAGCCGTTTTCCGGGAATCCCGGGGGCAACTGGGTGTCTACGTCCCACAGGAAGTACTCCTGCTCAAAACCGAACCAGAAATCATTGTCGTCATCTTCGATGGTTGCCCGGCCGTTGGAGGCATGCGGTGAACCGTCAGCGTTGAGTACCTCGGTCATCACCAGGTAGCCGTTCTTGCGGTCCGGGTCGGGATAAATGGCCACCGGCTTTAACAGGCAGTCGGAGTCGCTGCCGTCCGCCTGTTCGGTTGAGCTGCCGTCAAAAGACCACATAGGGCATTCTTCCAACGTGCCGCCAAAATCCGATTCGACGCGGGTTTTGCTGCGCAGGCTCTGGGTAGGTTGAAAGCCATCCAGCCAGATGTACTCCAATTTAGATTTCATGCTTTTTATTCTCCTTCGTGTCGAAGTGTCGTTCGATAGTTAATTGATGTTTACGTGTTAGTTGCATGGGCACTGGTAACGTGTTTCCAACTTTGCCGCGCCATTAAGGTGCACGCCACATCAGGTAGGTGGCTCTTGATGGTGCGCGGGAATTCCCCTTCTCTCTTGTTGTTATTGTTATGCGGAGCAAGAAGTGTGCCACGGCCGAGCGCGGAATATAAGGGGTAAGCGCGGGGCTATTTGAGAAAATTGCACCGATATTGTGCGGCCTGCTTCTGTTCGCACGAGTTTGGTGCGTTAGCGGTCTTCACCCACACAAATGACAAAGGTATAAATCTCATCGTCCGTGGTGGTCTTGCGGATCTGGTGGCCATGTACCCGGCACCAGGCGGGAATGTCGTGCAGGGTCCCGGGGTCCGAGGCGATCACGTGCAGATGCTGCCCCGGGGCCAGGTGTTTAATGGCATCCTGGGTGCGGATAACCGGCAGCGGGCACAACAGGCCGGTGACATCGAGCTTGGCCGGCTCAGACATACCAATCCCGGGCAATATTGTCCTCATTCATGGGTGCCACGGTAATGGCCTGGGTGGTTCCATCCGGAAAGCGCACGTCAAAGGTAACCCGGCTTGCCTCACGGCCCTGGGAGAAGCGGGCCACGATGGTGGCGGCAAATTCCACATCCGCCTGGCTGACCTGGCCGTCAATCAGACACAGGGGGCCGTGGTGACTGGTGGGGATAAGGGATAAAAAGGTCTTTATGTACCCTTGCAGGTATTTGTTTTCACCCTCTTCCCGGCCGATGATCAGCTTGTAGTTGGGGGATGGGCGCAGGTGGCGGCCCACCTTTAGCAACATGATGTCATCCAGTTCGTATTCCCGGCTGCCCCGGGCGTTCCACAGGTCCACCAGCTTGGCTGAGTATTGGGCGTCGGTCAGAAAGCAGCAACCACCTGCGGGTTGGGCCCAGTCGGAAAATCCAAATTCCCTGGCCAGGGCAATTTGGGGTTTACGGTTGCGGCCGTGAAAGGCATACAGCTTGTCCCGGTCCACCCAGCCTTCCCGTTCGGGAAGCGTCTCCGGCAGATGTTTGGCACACAACGGACGCAGCAGACGGTCATCCACCCCGGATTCCCGGGCGATAATGGGCATGGTTTCTTTGCGCTGACTTTTAGGGCGCTGGCCGATCACCTCCCCGGTGATAATAAAGTCAAAGCCATGCTCCTCCATAAAGGACCAGGCCTGGGCCTTTTTGACCATAAAAATTTTGCAATCCAGGCAGGGGTTTAAGTTTTGCCCGTAGCCGTGTTTGGGATTAAGCAGGACGTCTTTATATTCGTCGATGACGTCAACAATGTGCAGTTTGATGCCGAGTTGCTCAGCCACCCACAGGGCATTGTTGCGTTTGATCTTGTGCTGTTTCTTTTTGCGGATGGCATGGGTGTGCCCCTCTACACAGAAACCGGTAAAGAAGTTCACCCCTTCGACATGGACCCCCTGCTGCATGACCACCTTGGCCGCCAACATTGAGTCTAATCCGCCGGATATGAGGGCGACAGCTCGTTTTTGTTCCGCCATAATCGCCGCCTTTTAAAACAGGCAGCGCAGTCTAGTGCCCAACCCGAACGTTCGCAATGTCGCAATTATCGCCCATGTTGACCACGGCAAAACCACCCTGGTGGATTGTCTGTTGGCCGAAACCGGTCTGCTGTCCGACCACACTGCTGAAAGAGTGATGGACAGTAATGATCTGGAGAAGGAGCGCGGCATTACTATCCTGTCGAAAAATACCACCATTGAATATGGCCAGACGCGCATCAACATTGTCGATACGCCCGGCCATGCGGACTTCGGCGGCGAGGTTGAGCGCATCATGTCCATGGTGGATGCGGTCCTGCTGTTGGTGGATGCGGTGGAAGGACCCATGCCCCAGACCCGTTTTGTCACCCAGAAAGCCTTTGGTTTTGGCCTGAAACCCATTGTGGTGGTCAACAAAGTAGACCGCGACGGGGCTGAACCCTTCCGGGTCATCGACGAAGTATTTGACCTGTTTGACAATTTGGGCGGCACCGATGAGCAGCTTGATTTTTCGGTGGTGTACGCTTCTGCCATTCAGGGGAAGGCAGGCCCGGAGCCGGATCAGATGCAGGACAATATGCAGCCCCTGCTGGACCTGATTGTCCGGGAGGTGCCGCCGCCCCAGGTGGATGTTGAGGGGCCTTTGCAGATGCAGATCAGCTCGCTGGACTATTCCACCTACGAAGGGGTGATGGGTATAGGCCGGGTTACCCGGGGGACCATTCGGCGCAACCAGCCGGTGGTGGTCGTGGACCGGCAGGGCCAGGAACGTAAAGCAAAAATTATGTCGGTGAAAGGTTACCAGGGTCTTGAGCGGCACGACCAGGAAGAAGCCTGTGCCGGGGACATCATCTGTATCACCGGCATCGACGGGATTGGCATATCGGATACCTTGTGTGCCCCCGACAATGTTGATCCACTGCCTGCGCTGACCGTGGATGAACCCACGTTGTCCATGCTGTTTTGTGTCAACAATTCTCCTCTGGCGGGAAAAGAGGGCAAGTTTGTGACCAGCCGCCAGATCCGCGAACGCCTGTACACCGAAGCGTCCCACAATGTTGCCTTGCTGGTGGAAGACACCCCGGATCCGGACCGGTTTAAGGTTTCCGGGCGGGGTGAACTGCATTTATCGGTGTTGATCGAAACCATGCGCCGGGAGGGTTATGAGCTTGCCGTTTCCCGTCCCCAGGTGATTTTCCACGAAGTGGACGGGCGTGTCGAAGAACCTTATGAAATGCTCAGCCTGGATGTTGAGGAACAGCACCAGGGTAAGGTAATGGAAGCCCTGGGTGATCGCCGGGGTGAATTACAGGAAATGGTTCCGGACGGTCAGGGCCGGGTGCGTATGCAATTTCGTATTCCCACCCGGGGGATTATGGGATTTCGCCCGGTGTTTTTATCCATGACCTCCGGTACGGGGATCATGTCCTATGCCAGCGCGGGTTTTGGTCCGCGGCTGACCGATTTGCTGGGCCAGCGCACCAATGGTGTGCTGATTTCCAACACCCAGGGTAAGGCGGTGGCGTTTGCGCTGTTTAATCTGCAGAATCGCGGGCGCATGATTATCGAACCGAACACCGTGGTTTATGAGGGAATGATTGTTGGCATACACAGCCGCAACAACGATTTAACCGTCAACCCGCTGAAGGAGAAGAAGCTGACCAACGTGCGCGCTTCGGGGAGTGACGAGGCCATCATTTTAAACGCACCCATCAAAATGACCCTGGAGCAGGCGCTGGAGTTTATTGCGGATGATGAACTGGTTGAAGTTACGCCGGCGTCGATTCGTGTGCGCAAAGCGTTGCTGAAAGAACACCAACGGAAACGTGCCTGATGCGGGTTTTGCTGCAGCGGGTCAGTTCTGCATCGGTCACCGTGGCGGGCACCCGGGTTGGTGAAATTGAAACGGGCTTGCTGGCCCTGGTGGGGGTTGCCCCGGAAGATGGTGCGGAGCAGGTCCGGTGGATGGCTGATAAGGTCCTGGGGTTAAGGATATTTGCTGACGCCCACAAACCGATGAATGCCAGTGTGCTGGATGTGGGGGGCGCCTTGTTAGTCGTATCCCAGTTTACACTCACGGCGGATACCAGCCGGGGTAAGCGGCCCAGCTTTACAACCGCGGCGGACCCGGAGCATGCCCGGGAAATATACGAGCAATTTGTGGCTGCCTTAAGCCACCGGGCGCCGGTGCAAACCGGGGTCTTTGGCGCGGATATGCAGGTGGCCCTGGTAAACGACGGCCCGGTAACGTTTTTGTTGGAACGCTCCTGAAGGGCCTGACAGCCGGGTGAAAGCAGACGCCTAGCGGGGTTCCCTGGCCTCGATAAAGCGGGCGAGAAATACCCCCAACTCAAACAGCAGCCAGGTGGGCATGGCCAGCAGCAGTTGGGATACCACGTCGGGCGGCGTGAGTAACATACCCACGATAAAACAGCCGACAATCACATAGGGACGTTTATCCGCCATGCCCTTGGCCGTGGCAATGCCGGACCATGCCAGCAACATGGTGGCAATGGGAATTTCAAAGGCGATGCCAAAGGCTAAAAACATTTTTAAAACAAAATTCAGGTACTGATCGATATCCGTCATGATCTCCACCCCGCCGGGTGCCACCTGGGTGAAAAAGGCGAAGATCAGGGGAAAAACGAGAAAATACACAAAGGCCATACCGGCGTAGAACAATACAATGCTGGAAAAAAGCAAGGGCATGGCAAATCGCTTTTCGTGTTTGTACAAGCCCGGCGACACGAAGGACCAGATCTGGTGCAGCAAGTAGGGTACGCCAAGAAATATGGCGGCAAAAAAGGCCAGTTTCAGGGGTGTGATAAAGGGGGTGGCCACTTGGGTGGCAATCATCGAAGCGCCGTCCGGAAGCTGCTCCATCAATGGGGCTGAGATCCATTCATAAAGTGGATTGGCAAAGTAGTAGATGGGTACAAACAGGACCGCAACGACGGCCAGGCTGCGCAAGATACGGCTGCGCAGTTCAATAATGTGTTCTAAAAAAGGCTGCTCGTGCTCATCCACGGCAATATCGTGGGGGTCGCGCGGGTCGATGTCCGGGGACTGCTGGGCCATTTAAGTTAACGTTGCTCGGTTTTGCGCTGGTAAGCTGCTTCCAGGTCTGCATCCGTGGGGGGCAGGGGGGGTGTTTCAGCCGCGACCGGGGTTTGGGTATCCGCGGTGGTGGGCTGATCGTCAGTGGGTTCCGGGTCAGCCTGGGCGGCGTTTGTTTCAGCCGGAGATTCAACCGCTTCGGCGGACGCCTTAACCTGATTGCCGGCTTCGTCCACGGTGGTTTGAACCTCGCGCTCAATGCGTTTCATTTCTGCCATGATGGACTCGTTGTGGAGCTGACGCTTCACTTCGTCCATGCCAATTTCTTTTTCGATTTCCGCCTTTACGCTGCTGAAGGAACGGCTTAAACGCCCGATCCACAGACCCAGGGTCCGCAGGGCGGCAGGCAGGCGTTCCGGCCCAATGACCAACAGGCCCACCACCGCCACAAGCATCAGTTCCGGAAAGCCGATGTCCAGCATGGGGGACTTATCTTGAGTCTTGTTGGGTGCTGGTGTTTACGCGATCGGCGGGGGCTTGGGCTTCACCTTCGATCACGCGCTCCGGCGGATTTTCCTTGGGTGCAGCGGTCTCGTCATCGCTGACCGCGGTGCGAAAACCCTTAATGGCGTTGCCCAGGTCAGAACCTATATTTTTCAGTCGCTTGGGGCCAAAGATCAACAGGACGATGGCCAGAATAACCAGTAATTCGGGAATTCCCAGTCCGAACATAATGTGCTCCAGGTTGGAGTGAGTTAGTTGGCATTATAGAGGCCTATTTATAGACGTATATAGCCGCGTTTTTCGCAAGGCACCAAACAGTGCGCGGGCGCACAAATTAGCGGTTTGCCTTTTCCTCATGGCCGCCTACGCCGAAGCGGCGGCCTAATTCATCAAGAATGTCCTGATGGGACAATTCTAAATGGGTCAATAAGACCATTGTATGAAACCAAAGGTCCGCAGCTTCCTTTTTTAGCTCCATGGCCGGATCAACGTCCGTTTTGCCATTGTGCCGGCGGGTATCCAAGTCTTTGGCCGCAATTATCATTTCGGTGGCTTCTTCACCCACTTTTTCCAGAATTTTGTTGGTCCCTTGCGCGTACAGGGACGCCACGTAGGAGGTTTGCGGGTCAGCCCCCTTACGTTGCTTAAGTATCTGTGTCAGTGAGTCAAGGATGTTGTTGTTCATAACAATTCCTCTGGTTGAGGTATTTGATTGAGGTATTTGATTGAGGTATTTGGTTTAGGTACCGGGTTTAGGTTGTTGGTTTTGTGTAAGCAGGCCCTTAATTTCAGGCCCGCACCAGCAGTGCGGAGCCCAACAGGGCGGATACCACCCCGGCCAGCATGGTGATATCGCCACCGGCAAGCCCCTGGGAGAGGGGTTGCCACAACATCCACAGACTGGCACCCACCAGGCCAATACCCGCCGCCTGCTTGAAGCGGCGGTGCCGTTGCTGTTTGACAAGGCCTCTTTCGATGCGGGAAATCAGTTGATGCTGCTGGTGGACATGGCCTTTCAGGCGCCGTAATTCCTGCTCGCTGTTGACCAGGGTTTGGGGCAGCCGGGACAATTGTTGCCATACTTCCGGTCCTGCATTGAGCCAGTCGTTGATCACCGCGGCCGGGCCCATATGCCGGGCGGCCCACTGTTCCATGAAGGGTTGCGCGGTTTCCCACAGGTCTAATTGGGGATAGAGTTGGCGCCCCACACCTTCGATATACAGCAGTGTCTTTTGCAGTAGAACAAGCTGAGGCTGTATCTCCATATTAAAACGCCCGGCGGTCTGAAACAGGGTGATGACAAATTCACCAAAGGAGATATCAGCCAGCGGTTTGGCAAAAATGGGTTCGCACACGTCCCTGATGACCCGCTCGAACTCTTCAGAGTCTGTATCGGCGGGTACCCAGCCGGATTGCAGGTGCAAATCAACCACCCGGCGGTAATCCCGGTGGAAAAAGGCCAGCAGATTTTGCGCCAGATAATTTTGATCAGCCTCGGTCAGGGTGCCGATGATGGCGCAGTCCAAGGCGATGTACTTGGGGTTTTCCGGCGTGCGGACATCGATGAGAATATTGCCCGGGTGCATATCGGCATGGAAAAAGTTGTGCTCAAATACCTGAGTAAAAAAGGTTTCGACCCCCTTGTGGGCCAATACCTTAAGGTCCGCGCCCTGGGCATTAAGCTGATCGATGTGGCTGATGGGCGTGCCGTAAACCCGCTCCATGACAAACATTTGCGGCCGGGTATAGTCAGCATAAACCTTGGGGACGTATAACAGATCCGAGTCGGCGAAGTTGCGGCGCAACTGGAGCTGGTTGCGGCTTTCGTTGAACATATCCAGCTCTTGCAGCAAAACCCGCTCGTGATCTTCACACACCCGCAAAAGCTGTAAACGCTGTGCATCAGGTACCCATTGGGTAATTCGCGCCGCCAGCTTTTTCAACAGCAGCATGTCTTCGGTGATGCGTGGCTCGATACCCGGGCGCACCAGCTTGACCACAACCTCGTCACCGTTAATCAGCCGGGCGGCGTGCACCTGGGCAATGGAGGCGGAAGCCAGGGGTTCATCGTCCAACTCGCTGAACAGATCCTGTACCGGACTGCCCAGGTGTTTGCTGACAAAGTCCCGCACCGAAAAGTTTTCGATAGGGGGCACCCGGTCCTGCAGTCCGGCTAACGCATCGACTATGTCTGCGGGCAGCAGGTCTTTACGGGTGGACAGTAACTGGCCCAGCTTGATGTATACCGGTCCAAGTTCCACAAACGCCTGCCTTAAGCTGTCACCACGGGGGAGCTCCGGCTTGGGCAAGACAGATTGGATCAGGCCCAGCAGAAACCGCCCCGGGCGGCTGGGCAAAGATTCCGTTGGGATCAGGCGATCCAGGCGATGACGTAAGATCTGGCGCAAAATTCGCGCAAGAAAACGCCACTCAGACATTAGCCGTCTCCGGATGAGGTAGAACCGGGGCTGCGGCCCTGGCTTTCATTAACCTGGGCGGCAAGCCGGTCAACACGAAGGCGAAGCTCATCAATACCGTCAAGTACGGTGTTTAGCTGTTCCTGTTGCACCCTTCCGGGCCCGCTGCCCTGGGCCGCCTTGCCGACCCCTTCCAGCATGGAGCGCAGCCCCTGCAGGCCCAGTTCCGCGGTGCCGAGGATGGTTTGGGCCAGTTGCGGCCCCAGGAACTCACCCAGGGGATCCTGGATATCGGGTTGAAAGCCGCGCAGGATGTCCACCACCTCCAGGAGCAGCGTTTCATCACCTTCGATGTTGATTCGTCCGGCAGCCTGTCCGGGGAAAATCCATGCGGCCAGGTCAACCGCGCTGCCCTGAACAATCACCTGGGGGCTGTGGGCGCGGCCCTGGGCCAGCTGCAAACCACCGTCGATAACGGTCAGATGCCAGTCCAGGGGGGGCATGGTGCAGTTGATTTCCACGGTATTGCCGGTCAGAGCTTGCAGGCGAGCCCGTAGCTGGGGGTCGGTATGTAATGCCCGGTTAGTGGCCTTGGTGGCTACATCCGCAAGCATATCACCTAACGTATGACCTAAGTTTGCCATTTAACTCACCTCCTGTGCGGCTGTCTGTTCTTCCGGCTTGGTGCCGCGATGGATGGCGGCTATGCCTCCGACCAGATTGTGAAAGACGGTGTCGACAAAACCGGCATCTTCGAACATCTGCTTCAGCGCCGCCTGGTCCGGGTGCACCCGGATGGAATCCACCAGGTAGCGATAGGGTTGCGCATCACCCACAATGGCCTTGCCGGCCACCGGCCACAGGGTTTGGAATACGTTGTACGCGGTCTGCAAAATTGGGTTTTCGGGTTTGGAAAATTCCAGGACAATCAGGTGGCCCCCGGGCTTCAGGATACGCAGCAGCTCGCTTAAGGCGCCATCCTTGTCGGTGAAATTACGTAGGCCAAAACTGATACAGGCACAGTCGAATTGCCCTTGGGCAAAAGGCAGGTGTTCCGCGGCGGCTTGACAGAACTGCACCTGGGCTAAACCCCGGTCCAGCAGCCGGTCCCGGCCCACGGTCATCATGGCCGGGTTGAGATCGGTAAGGATAACCTGGCCCGTTGGCCCAACGGCTTCAGCAAAGAGGATGGACATATCACCGGTGCCGCCGGCCAGATCCAGTACCCGTTGACCTTCCCTGACCCCGGACATCTGTAACACCATACGTTTAAACAGACGGTGCGTGCCTAAAGACATGAGGTCATTCATCACGTCATAGCGGGTGGCGACACTGGCAAAAACTTCACCCACAAGACGGGTTTTCTCTTCAGGAGCCACCTTTTTGTAGCCAAAATTGACTTGTTCCGAATCTGTCATGACTGCTTGTCTTTAGCCTTTGTAAGCCCTGGGTCTGGTGTCAGCCCGATTGTGGCGTTTTGCCCGATGGCTCCGGGCAGCCTGGTTTCTTATCTGGTTTCTTCCCTGGTCTTGTTTGTCTCGGGTCAGCCAAGCAAAGACTATTGTTTGTCCTTGGGTGGCTGCCATTGACCCACCGGGATTGTGGGCAGACGCGATGCGTTGGCAATTTTAAGTTCTGTCAGGTATTCCTGCCAGTACCGGTCTTGATGCTGCCCCAGATCCTTAAGGAAGGCCCAGGAGTATATCCCGCTATCGTGTCCGTCGTCGAAGGTCAGGCGGATGGCATAGTTGCCGATGGCTTCAATTTGGCGGATGCCCACATGTTTTTTGCCAATTTGCAGTTTACGTTCTTCAGCAGAGTGCCCCCGCACCTCTGCTGACGGGGAATACACGCGCAGCAACTCCGCGGGCAAAGAGTAACTTTCTCCCGGCCAGGTGACTTCCAGAGTGTGGGCAATTTTATGGTAGGTGATATGGGTTGGCGCCAGCATGGGGTTTTTAACCGGGTTACAGGATGAAACGGGACAGGTCGGTATTGCTGACCAGGTCTGCCAGATGGTCGTTAACGTAAGCGGCGTCCACCAGGACATGGTTATTGGCACCGTCACCAGCCTCAAAGGAGAGATTTTCCAGCAATCGCTCCATGACCGTGTGCAGACGCCTGGCGCCAATATTTTCGGTACCTTCATTGACTTCCCAGGCGAGTTCCGCAATGCGTTCGATCCCGGAGTCGGCAAACTCCAGGTCCAGATTTTCCGTGGCCATCAGGGCCTGGTATTGCTCGGTAAGGCTGGCATTGGGTTCAACCAGAATGCGCCGGAAGTCCGCCGGGGAGAGGGCTTTTAATTCCACGCGAATCGGCAGCCGCCCCTGCAGCTCGGGAATCAGATCGCTGGGCTTGGCCAGGTGGAAGGCGCCCGAGGCAATAAACAGAATATGGTCGGTGCGCACCATGCCAAATTTTGTCGACACGGTGCAGCCTTCGATCAGGGGCAGCAGATCGCGTTGGACACCTTCCCGAGATACATCAGCACCGGTGGTTTCGCTGCGTTTGGCCACCTTGTCCAACTCATCCAGGAAGACAATACCGGTCTGCTCCACCGCCTCAATGGCCTTGCTTTTCAGTTCGTCTTCGTTGATCAGGCGTGCAGCTTCTTCTTCCACCACCCGGCGGTGAGCCTCCTTGATGGTCAAACGCTGGCTGCGCTTACGCCCGCCGCCCAGATTGCTGAACATATTCTGCAATTGGTTGGTCATTTCCTCCATACCCGGCGGTGCCATGATCTCCACCCCAACCGGCGTTTGTTCAAGCTCAATATCCACCTCTTTATCGTCCAATTGACCTTCGCGCAGTTTCTTACGGAAGGTTTGCCGGGTGGCTGAATTTTCCGGCGGGGTTTCGTTAAAGCCGGCGGCGCGCGGTTCGGGTAGAAGGGCGTCGAGTATTCGTTCTTCAGCACGGTCCTGAGCCTGGGCCTGGACTTTTTGCATCTCCTTATCCCGCAGCAGATTAACGGCAACATCAACCAGGTCCCTGACTATGGATTCTACATCCCTGCCCACATAGCCGACTTCAGTAAACTTGGTGGCCTCAATCTTGATGAAAGGGGCATTGGCAAGTTTTGCCAGGCGCCGGGCCACTTCGGTTTTGCCCACCCCGGTGGGGCCGATCATGAGAATATTTTTGGGGCTGATTTCTTCCCGCAGTTCTTCTTCAACCTGCATGCGGCGCCAGCGGTTACGTAAGGCAATGGCCACCGCTCGTTTGGCATCGTCCTGGCCGACAATGTGTTTGTCCAGCTCGTGAACAATTTCACGGGGGGTCATGATACTCATAATGGGACAGCTCTCTGTGCTTGGTATGGGTTGGTTAGGTTGGGTTACGAAGGGCCTGCGCCGGCCCGCTTTAGTTCAACGGCAAGGTCTCGATGGTGTGTTCCTGGTTGGTATAGATGCAGATATCACCGGCAATTTTCAAACCCTTGGCCACCACCTCGGATGGGGATAACTCGGTATTCTCGGACAAGGCGGTGGCCGCCGCCCGGGCGTAGGCGCCGCCGGAACCAATGGCCAGCACCCCGGCTTCCGGCTCGATGACGTCGCCGGTACCACTGATCAGCAAGGTTGCACTGCTGTCCGCCACAATAAGCATGGCTTCCAGACGGCGCAGAGCCCGGTCCGAACGCCATTCTTTGGCTAGTTCCACCGCAGCCCGGGTCAGCTGACCGCCATACTTCTCCAGCACCCCTTCGAACTTTTCGAACAGGGTAAAGGCATCTGCGGTGCTGCCGGCAAAACCGGCAATTACCCGCCCCTGATAAAGCTTGCGCACCTTCACGGCGTTGCCTTTCATGACGGTATCGCCAATAGATACCTGCCCATCACCACCCACGGCAACTTCGTTGTGGTCGCGAACGCTCAATATTGTGGTGCCGTGAAACTGTTCCATGAAATACCCGGTGACTTAGAAGATTATCGGCAGAAGATTAACTGCGCCATGCCCGGCCCATGCCAGTCCGGGCTCGAAGCCTTATAGTGAGGGCACCCAGATCCCTTTGCAATTACCAACCTGTAGCGATTTGCGCCGGTACCTGGTCAGCGGCGCAGAAATATGGCGTCCATGCCTTGTTCACGAAGCTTGGTCAGGGCCCGTTCTGCTTCAATCTGACGGGTAAAGGGTCCCACGGTTACCCGATACCAGGTGCTTGCCGTACCCTCCGCCGCCGGGCTGGCCTGGGACACGGTAGCCGGCAGGTCCTGCAGGATCAGCTTGGCGCGCAGTTGTTGTGCATCTGCCTGTTGTCTGAAGGAGGCGGCCTGCACGGTATAGGAAACATTGAGCTTTTCGGGTGGGGGCTCGGGAACGGCATAAGGTTTGGGGTCCGGCTTAACTTCGCTGTTACGCAACAGTTCCGGAAACTGGAATTCCACCGTGGGTTGGCTGGGTTGGGGGGCTGCCGTGGCCAGGTCATTGGTTTGCCGGTGGGTCTCACCCAGCAGTTTGGGTGCAATTTCCGGTGCGTAGGCGGTTAGAATAACCAGGGCTGCCCCCAGCAAAGCCCCAAAGGAAAAGCTGGGACCATGAAAAAATGTCCGTTGGGTAGGGCTGGCCTTTGGTCCGCCTTTCTTTTTTGCCGGGTGCTTTTTTGCCGGACGCTTTCGGGATGAACTACGCTGGGTGGTCTTGTTCACCCGGGATGCGCGGGCGCTGGGCGCGTAATCTTTGGGCATACAACAATAACGATTAACAACGGTTGGAATGCGCCACTATACCAGGGCCAAAAGACCAGGGCTAAAAATAAAAACCGCTACAGGCTGTCGTAAGGATCAACGTCAATGGACCAGCGGATCTGACGGGCCTGTTTTGGCGGTGACAGATGGGCCAGGCCCTGATGGAGTTTGGGGCGGGAAGGCGCCACTAACATTAACTGGTGGCGGCTGCGGTTTGCCACCCGGGCCAGCGGTGCCGGTACCGGGCCCAGCAGTTCAAGTTCGGTAAAAACCGCCAGCTGTCGCTTGAATTCGTTCAGCAGGGTTGTGGCGGCACTGGGGTTTGTGGCTTCAGCACGGATCAGGGCCATGGGTTTGGCCGGGGGCAGACCCGCCTGGATACGCTGCTTAAGCTCAAGCTCGGCAAAACCGGCATAGCCGGACTCAATTAATCGGGTGAGCACGGGATTTTCCGGTTGGTACGATTGAATCCAGACTTCACCCGGGCGTTCTGCCCGTCCGGCCCGCCCGGCAACCTGGGTGATCAACTGGGCTGTGCGTTCCGGTGCCCGGAAATCCGGGCTGCAAAAACCGGCATCCGCGTTGAGGATGGCCACCAGGGTTACATTGGGAAAGTGATGCCCCTTGGCCAGCATTTGAGTGCCGACCATCAAAGCGGTTGCACCTGTATTTATCTTGTCGAATTGTTGAACCAATTGTTTGTTGCTGCGGGTGCTGTCCCGGTCAATACGATAGATGGGGACATCCGGAAAAAGTCTGGCCAGGCCGGCTTCGGTGCGTTGGGTACCCATGCCCACAGGCATCAGACTGGGCTGACCACACTGCCCGCAGGTTTGGGGAACCGGTACCCGTAAACCGCAGTGGTGGCACCGCAGCGCGCTGGGGGTGGTGTGATATGTCATTTTGGCATCACACTCAGAGCACTGAGCTTGCCAGCCACAGGCTTTGCACAACAGGGTTGGGGCATAACCCCGGCGATTGATAAACAGCAGTACCTGACCCGCAGCTCTAAGATGTTGGCGGATAATATGCTGCAACGGCACGGAAAGGCCGTCGGTTTGGCTTTCGCCCCGCATGTCCACCAGGTGATAGCTGGGCATGCGCGCACCCCCGGCCCGGTGCGGGAGAAGCAGGTGCCGGTAACGGTTGCGGTTGACGTTGTAGATGGACTCCAAAGATGGGGTGGCGGAACCCAGAATAACCGGCAGATTTAAGTGCTGAGCGCGTTTGGCGGCCAGATCCCGTGCGGAATAACGCAGGCCATCCTGTTGCTTATACGAGCTGTCGTGCTCCTCATCCACAACAATCAGACCCAGGTTGTTGAACGGTGTAAATATGGCTGAGCGGGTGCCAATCACAACGGGCAGCGTGCCGGATTTGGCTTTCAACCAGGTTTGCAGGCGCTCGTGATCGCTGAGGTTGGAATGCAGCACACCCACCCGGCCGTAACGTTCTTCAAACCGCCGCACGGTTTGTGGGGTCAGAGCAATTTCCGGCACCAGCACCAGGACCTGTTGGCCTTGTGCCAGCACCGGCGCCATGGCCTGCAGATAGACTTCCGTTTTGCCGCTGCCGGTGACCCCATCCAGCAGATGGACGGCAAATTGTCCAAGGCTGGCCACGATAGCGTTTATGGCGTTTTCTTGTGCCGGGGTGGGGACATTGTCCGGAGTTGGAGTCTTTATTGGATTGTCACTCTGCCAGGTTTCAACCGCTCCGGCCCTGGCCAGGTTGCGCAGGGTACTGCGCTTGAAGTTTTGCGCTACAAGGTCCTTGCCCCGGCACGGGCCGTGGGTTTTAAGATAGTCAAATAACGCTTGCTGAGCCGGGGCTCTGGGATTGGTGAACTCGTCCCGGGCAACGCACCACCAGTCACCCGGCGCAATCTGTGCAACGGCGCCCTTGCGCGCAGCGGCGGGTAAGAGGGTGGCCAATACCTCCCCCAGGGGATGGTGGTAGTAACCGGTCATCCAATGGGCCAGGTGCATCAGATCGTCCGGCACCATGGTTTGGGTGTCGATGACTTCGACAATGTCTTTCAGCTTTTTGTGGGCGGATTCCTGGGCCAGGCCGGTGCAGATACCAATGGTCATGGCCCGCCCAAAAGGCACCCGCACCCGGGCGCCGATACTGGGCCCGGCTGTGTTGTGTGGAATCTTGTAATCGTAGACCCCGTGCAGGGGGCGGGGCACCGCTACCTGAGCTATGGTGGCTGGCTGCGGGGTGTCTGTTTTGGCGTGCTCTGGTTTGGCCTGCATCAGCACATTCTCGCAGACTCCATCGTCCAGTCCTATAGCTGGCCCTGGATTTGCTGTCTGCTGGCCCGGGAGTTGGGTGTGGGCAGATGCCGTAAGTGCCAACCGTTAGTTTGGACCAGGGCCCGCGGCGACGACCGGGTCGGCCCGATGGGCAGCACCCCCGGCAATCCGGGGGTGCTGGGCGGGGTTAGAACCGCATGGTGGCTGAGAGGCGAGCGTTTAAAGGCTTGCCGGTGGATATATTGTCGTTGGAGTGGGCGTCGGGGAAATACTCTTCGTCCAACAGGTTTTCCACGTTCAACTGCAGGCTCAAGTTGTCACTGACCCGGTAGTAGACGGCTGCATCCAGCCGGGTGAAGTCGGGCACCTCAACAAAGTTATCTTCCCGGACAAAAAAGCTGTCCTGGTAGGTGGCACCAAGACCAATACTCCACTGTTCGTTGACGCGGAAGTTGTTCCAGATGGAAAACATATGGTCCGGCGTTTGCCGGGTGACATTGCCGTCGTTACCGCTGCGGTCTGTGCGGTCAACTTCACCGTCCAGATTGGCATAACCGGTGGTAATGGCCCAGTATTCCGTGAGGTTACCGGTGAGTTGAATTTCGAAGCCGGTGGTTTCGGAGCCTTCAATGACAATCAACTGACTGGCATCCTCGGGATCCACAGAGGTATAACTTTCGCGCTCAAGTTCAAAAGCGGCCACGGTCAGGCTCAGGTCTTGCTTAATGTCCCACTTAAGACCCACTTCCCGGTTTTCGAAAAACTGCGGGCGGGTGCTTTCGGAATCCAGGTTCAGGGTCAAAAACTGATCCCCGGACCGGGGCAGGAAGGTTTCGCTGTAGCTGGCGTAAATGGAGATACTGTCCTGGGGTTTCCAGATAAAGCCGTAACGGGGGGTGACTTCGGTGTCTTTGCGGTCAAAGTTACCGTCAATGGCATCACCGTTGTTTTGTTCCCTGATGTCAAAGACATCAATATCGAAGGAATCGTAGCGCAGGCCCAACAGGACTTTAAATTGTTCGGATAAATCAATCTGGTCCTGCAGGTAAACGGAGACAAAATCCACCTCTGATTCCCGGTCCCGCACTGTGTTGGTGAAAGCAAAGTCGGGAATCACCAGCGGATCAGTAAAGGGAATAACGCGCTGGTCTTCACCGTTGACGGCAAAAACGTTGTCGTTACGTGCGTTGTCGGTTTCCTGATTGCCGTATTCCACACCAAACAGCAGGGTGTGCGCCAGATTACCTGTGGTGAATTCGCCAATCAGATTGGCCTGGACAATAAAGTTCTCCCGCTTGGTGGTATCCCGGTAACCGTCCAGTTCAACTTCCGGGAAAGTACCATTGGTGACCTCTACTTCTTCACTGGCATAAAGGTTTTGATACAACTTGTCATAGTCGGCAAACATGGCGGTGACGTTACCCCGCAGTTGATCGGAAAATTCATGATCCAGCCGGGCGCTGGCGATATGTGCCTCCAGGGTGGTCAGATTTGCATCCGGTGAACCAAAAAATGTGTCTTCAAAATCTTCTAAAGGCTCATCCGGGCCATCATCCCGGTTCATGGACGGCACGCCGCGATCCACTACCCGGTCGTCGTCGATGTACTCATAAGACAATTGTAAGGTGGTGGCATCACCAAACTCAGCCTTGAAGGTGGGGTTGATGGCGTAGCTTTCACCGTCGAAAAAATCCCGGTGATTGTCCAGTTCCTGATAATAAGCGTTGAGCCGGAAGGCTGAGCTGTCCGCGGTGGCCACATTGGTATCCACGGCAAAAGAATAAGCCTCCAGGGTATCGACCCCTGCGTTGACACGGGTGAACTGCTCACCGATGGCGGGTTTCTTTTGTACCCGGTTTATCACACCGCCGCCGCCACCCCGGCCGAACAACAGCGCATTGGAACCGCGCAGTACTTCAACTTGCTGCACGTTGTAAAGGGGGCGGTAGTACTGCACGTCATCCCGGATGCCGTCGACAAAAAAGTCTGCGGTGGTTTGCAAACCCCGGATGATAATGGCGTCCCGGTGGCCCTCACCCTGGCTGATGGACAGCCCCGGGGTGTAACGCAGCACGTCACCAAAATTGCGGAAGGCTTGTTCCTCAATTTGTTCATCGGTGATGATCGACAAGCTCTGCGGTACGTCGATGATGGGGGTAGGGGTTTTGACGGAATTGAGCTTATCCAGGGACAGGTATTTACCCTTAACAACCAGCTCCTCAATATTCTGGTCGTCTGTATCTGCAAATGTGGGTCCTGTGAAAGTGGCTAAAGCAACCCAAACCAGAGCGTTTGTTACTGCACCGTTCAGTTTTAATGTTGTTCTAGACAACGGCATGTTTACTCTCCAAATTAGTAAGGCGCGCATTCTATATTGAATGAGAATGATTCTCAAAATTGTTTTCTATAACCTGCGCGTGGCTGCCGTTTGGAACCGGGTGTGGATGGTAGGAATCGATACCAAGGTTGCGATTAGAGGGGCTTCTGGTAAACTGCGCCGCCCTGAAATTGAGTACCGTGCAGGCCAGGCCAATGAAGCCAGACATTCATCCGCAATATACTACTGTTAAAGCCACCTGTAGCTGTGGGAATGTGATAGAAGTAGGCTCCACCTTAGGTGAAGACTTTCACATCGACGTGTGCTCAAAGTGCCATCCTTTTTACACGGGCAAACAGAAGATTTTGGATTCAGGTGGCCGGGTTGAGCGTTTCCGCCAGCGTTTCGGCAATCGTGGCGGCGCCAAGGCCTAGGGGCCGTTCTCCATTATTCCTAACCGGCGGGTGTAACCGGCAGGTTTTCCTTCCAACCGCTTGAACTTTATCTGTCACGGTGCGGCCTTAACGGGTGGGTACCGGTTCAGGTTAGGTTTAGGCCGTGTCATTATGCTTATACTATGGGCACCTTAAGGTGTTTTTGCTGTCCTACCTGAACAGACTTTGGTGGCGAATAAGTAGGTAAAAGTGATTTTCCGGCGTCTAGGCACAAAATTTCGGATGCAACTCCACAGCATGCTGGGCCTGCTGCTGATCAGCGGGGTCTGCTGGGCGGGTCCCGGGGCGGAAACCTATAACGAGCTGCTGGAAAAGGAGCTGATCTATCCGGACGAAGAGTGGCAGGACTACGTCACGGAAATTGGCGAGCGTTTGCTGGCGGTATCACCCCATAGCGGAAGGACCTATACCTTTGCCGTCACCGATCAGTCTGAGGTTAATGCCTTTGCCACCCCGGACGCCTATGTATTTGTCACCCGGGGTATCCTGGCGCACTTTAACTCCGAAGACGAGTTGGCGGCAGTGATAGGGCATGAAATTGGCCACGTGGTGGGCAACCACGGCCGCCGCAAGGTCGGCAAGCTGCGCCTGGGTGAAATTCTGGGTTGGATCGGCAGTTATGCCACGGGTTCCTCAGCCATCTACGGCCTGTCCAATACGTTGACCCAGACGGCCATCGCCGGGTACGGCCGGGCTTATGAGCTGGAGGCGGACGAGTACGGTTTCCAGTTTATTCGTGATGCGGGGTACAACCCCCGGGCCATGTTGGACAGTATCCAGATATTGCGCGACCACGACAGTTTTCAACGCAGCGTTAACAATCGTCCCACCTTCTACCACGGAATATTGGGATCTCACCCCGCCCATCAAAAACGTATGCACGAACTGGTGCAACAGTCCCAGCATCTGTTTCCCGAAGAGCTGACAGGCAATCAGCGGGATTTTCATGCCATGTTGTCCGGCCTGCGTTATGGTGATGATGCCGCCACCGGCGTGGTCAAGGATGGGGTTTACTATCACGGTGGCTTAAGGTTAGCCATTAAATTTCCCCAGGATTGGACAGTCCGGGCCACGGCGGCTGAAGTATTTGGCCATACCCCCAGGACCGCGGACAAGGCCACCATTGGCGTTAAGCGCCAGAGCCCACCGGAAGAAGAGCAGACCCCCGAAGAATACCTGACCAAAACGTTACGCCGGGATGATCTGGAAGACGGTAAAGAAATTCAGGTAGGCCCCTACTCCGGGTACATCGCGTCGGTGAAGATTGCCAGCGGTGATGCCAAGGCCCGCAAGATTGCGGTGATCTACAAAGATGGCGGGGTGTACCTGTTTAATGGGGAACTGGGTGACAAAGGTGATCCGGCGGTTTTTGACAAACAGTTTGAAGAAACGGTGATGTCGTTTCGGGCAATGACCGCCACGGACTTGCGCCTGATTAACAATCAGAAGTTGAAAATTGTGGAAGCCCGGCCGGGACAGACTTATGCGGATCTGGCCCGGAACATTCCACTTAAGATCCATGGTGAAGAAACCCTGCGGGTGTTAAACGGCCATCATCCCCGGGGGGAACCCAGAGCCGGTGATCTGATAAAAATTATCGAGTAGCGGGATTATCCCTGGCTGAAGATACGGCTAAAACAGGTCGATGGCTTTAACTTCGTCCTCAACCGCCGGGGTACTGCTGGTCTTGCGGGCCGGGGCGTGTTCCCGCAGGAAATACTCAAAAATCGCATTTCCCTGACTGGGTGCCGCCGGTTCGCCGGTTTGGGGATCAATCTTCATGGTCACAATGCCAGCCGGCTGGGGCAGGGAAAATTCCTCCAGGCCCTTTAAGGCTTCTTCCATAAAATCCACCCAGATCGGCAAGGGGGTGTTGGATCCGTAAGCTCTGGCCCCCAGAGGCTCGTGATTGCTGAAGCCGACCCAGACGGTGGTCACCAGTTGGGGTGAGTAGCCGTTGAACCAGGTATCCGCCGCATCATTTGTGGTTCCGGTTTTGCCGGCCAGGTCGCTGCGTTTTAAGGCCAGGGCCCGGCGGCCGGTCCCCCGCTTGATGACATCCTGTAACATGGAGTGCATAACAAAGGCGTTACGTTCATCCAATACTCTTTCCGCCTGAACGGGGCCGTTAGGGCTGCCGCATTCGCCGATCCGGTGGGGGTCGATGGGCTCAACAGGTTCTTGAGCCGGGACTGCCGGGCTGGCTTCCGCGGTGGTGTTCAATATATCGTCCAGGGAGACGGCGTTGCTGAAGTCTTCGTCACCGTTAGACATTTCATCCGGATTGTCTTCACATCCGGTGTCTACCTTGGCGGGATTGGCGCGGTACATCACCTCACCATTTGAGTTACGAACTTCGGCAACAATGTAAGGGTCCACCAGGTAGCCCTGGTTGGCCAGCACGGCATAGGCCCGGGCCATGTCGATGGGGGTGACCGCCATGGTGCCGCCGCCGATGGCCAGTTGTGTATTGCGTGGAAATGACCCGGTGCGAAAACCAAAATTGCTGACATGATCCATGACATGTCCGGCGCCGATATCAAGCAACACACGTATGGAGACAAGGTTAATGGAGCGGTACAACGCTTCCCTTAAGCGGGTAGGGCCGTTGTAACTGTTGCTGTCGTTGTCCGGACGGTACTCTGACTCCAGGTTTTCATCGTTAAAGACCAGGGGTGCGTCCATAAAAATATTCGCCGGGGTGACACCGGCAGCCAGGGCGGCGGAATATACAAAGGGTTTAAAACCGGATCCGGGCTGACGGGCGGCTTGCAGGGCATGGTTGTATTGATTGCGGTAAAAGTCGAACCCCCCCACCAGGGCGCGGACGGCACCATCGTTTGGATCCATGGCAACCAGGGCACCCTGGATTTCGGGCAGTTGGGCCAATTGCCAATTGCCGTTGTTGTCCTGGGTGATGCGGATCAATTGCCCAACTTCCAGCAGTTCCTGCATGCTGTCGGGCAGGGGGGCGCGTAAGTCCACATGCACATAGGGCCGGGCCCAACTGCTGTTTTCCAGGGCCAGGCTTACCCAGGTGCCGTCGCCTCGCTGCGCAATGGCCTGGAGATTGTCGACGGCAATCACCAGGGCGGGTTCCAAACCTCCGTAACCCGGCTGATTCCTCAACCACTGGCCCAAACGCTGTTGCAGGTCCTCTGAATAGGGGTTGTTGTCAGCCGGATGCAAACGGTCCGGCTTTGGGGCGGCGCCGGATTCCTGAGAATCCTCCGTCAGGGCAGGTTCTGGCTGGGGTGCCCCGGGTTCCGCCACGGAAAAATCTTGCTGATCGATTTCAGCCGGGGTTTGGCTGACCAGGGCAGCGTGGGCGGCGGATACCGCGGCGGCATTGTCGATCAGATCCTGCAGGAATTCATCGTCGATCATGAGTTCCGCCCCACGGAACCCATGGCGGCGGTCGTAGTCCACCAGGCCACGCCGCACGGCGTTAATGGCTTCTGCCTGCATAGCCCCATTGATGGTGGTGGTAATTTCGTAGCCGCCGGTATAAAGATCCGGTAACAGGGCCAGGCCTTGCTGCCTGACCCATTCCGCGGCATATGGGCTGGGCACATCCAGGGCCCGGGCGTGAACCTTGGCGGTGATGGGGGCCGCGGTGGCGGAGCGATACTGGTTTTCGTTGATGGAACCCTGGGCAAACATCCGGGACAGCACAAGGTTGCGCCGGGTTACGGCACGGGAGGGGCCGTTAATGGGATTGGCGGCGGATGGGGCCTGGGGGATACCCGCCAGCATGGCCAGTTGAGGCAGGTCTAAGTTGACAAGAGGTTTGCCATAATAAGTAAATGCTGCTGCTTGAGCACCATAGGCACGTTTGCCAAAGGCGACCACGTTGATGTACAGCTCAAGGATTTCGTCCTTGGTGAGTTCCCGCTCAATCTTCAGCGCCAACAGCATTTCCTTAAATTTTCGTAAGAACCTCCGTTCCAGACTGAAGGAGACGTTGCGGGCCAGTTGCATGGTGATGGTACTTGCACCGGCGCCAACTTCTCCTTCCGTGATCAACGTGCCAACTAAGTTGACGATGTCGTTAGTCAGGGAGATAAAGTCAATGCCGCGGTGTTGATAAAAGCGTTTGTCTTCCGTGTCCAGAAGGGCGTTTATGAAGTCTCTGGGCACCTCGTCCAATTTGATGGGAATGAGACGGCGTTCACCAAACTCCGCCAACAGGGCTCCGTCCTGTGAGAACACGCGTAAGGGCGTTTCGAGCTGAACTTGTCGGTAGCTCTCAGGTTTGGGAATTTGCGGATCAAGATAAAGGTAGATGCCTGCCAGACTGAGGACTGCGGCACATAAACCTGCGAGGCTCAACCACATAATATGTCGCATAACGATTCTGGTAGTTTGTGTCAGGTATTTTGTCAAATCACTGGTTTTGTAGTTAAAAAGGGATGCTTAAGTTACGCGTTACAAAAAACAGACAGCTAAACTTAGCTCAATCTGAGACATTATGTATACGCAAATAAGGCTAAGCGCCGATTGCTCTAATGTCGAGGTTGGTATTTAATGCTTCGCTGCATGTATAGGACGTAAGTGCCCGCGCCGTCAAAGGAAATTTACCGTGGCTTTGTTTGGAAAAAAGACAAATATTCTATTGGGGCTGGATATCAGCTCAACTTCTGTAAAGCTCCTGGAGCTCTCTCACGCAAGTGACAAGTATAAAGTTGAATCCTACGCAGTTGAACCGCTGCCCCCCAACGCCGTTGTCGAAAAAAATATTTCCGACGTTGAAGGTGTTGGTGAGGCGGTCCGCCGTGTCTTAACGCGCGCAAAAGCAAACAGCAAGTTTGCCGCGGTGGCGGTTGCGGGTTCAGCGGTGATCACCAAAACCATCGAAATGGATGCTGAGCTGTCCGATGATGAGATGGAAAACCAGATCACGGTGGAAGCGGATCAATACATTCCCTACCCGTTAGACGAAGTGGCCCTGGATTTTGAGGTGTTGGGTTTGTCCGAACGCAACCCCGAGCAGGTTGAGGTTTTGCTGGCGGCCTGCCGCAAAGAGAATGTTGAAATGCGCGAGGCGGCCCTGGACCTGGGCGGTATCAAACCAACGGTGGTTGACATTGAAGCCCACGCGATGAAACGCGCTTTTGACCTGGTTAAGACTCAGCTTGGCGACAACCCTGAAGACTTAGTCGTGGCGATAATCGATATCGGCGCCACCATGACCACACTATCGGTGCTGGCGGATGACAAAGCCATCTATACCCGGGAACAGCTATTTGGCGGTAAGCAGCTGACCGAAGAGATTCAACGCCGCTACAGTCTGTCTTTTGAAGAAGCCGGACTGGCCAAAAAACAGGGTGGCCTGCCCGACGACTATGCAGATGAAGTTTTACAGCCTTTTAAAGAGGCGGTATTGCAGCAAGTGACCCGCTCGCTGCAATTCTTTTTCTCCAGCTCACAATACGACGATGTGGACTATATTGTATTGGCGGGGGGTACCGCCTCCATCGACGGGCTCGCGGAGATGATAGAAAACAAGTTGGGTACCCCTACCATAATTGCAAACCCGTTTTTGAATATGTCCCTGGCTGCAAAAGTAGATGCGGATGCCTTGGCCAATGACACACCGGCGCTGATGATAGCGTGCGGGCTGGCGATGAGGAGCTTTTCCTGATGGCGAATATCAACTTACTCCCCTGGCGCGAATGGGAAAGAGAGCGCAAACAAAAGGAATTTCTAGGGCAAGTGGTCGCCGTGTTGGTGTTTGCGGTGCTCATTATATTGGCCACTGGGCAGTTTCTGAACGTGGCGATAGAAAATCAGGATGGCCGGAACGACTATCTGGGCGGCAAGATCAAACAACTGGATAAGAAGATTGCAGAAATCAGGGACTTGCGCCGTCAGCGGGAAGACCTGCTGGCACGCATGCGGGTGATTCAGGAATTGCAGGGTAATCGCTCGGTCATTGTCCGGGTATTCGACCAGATGGTGCATACCCTGGCCAAGGGTGTGCACTACAGTGAGCTGGCCATGGAAGGTAATAACATTACCCTGGCTGGGGTCGCTGAATCCAACAACCGGATTTCAGCACTTATGCGTAACCTCGACGGTTCCGACCTGTTTGCCGCGCCCAATCTGAAGAGCATTAAAGAAGATCCGGAAAACTCCGACTACGGTGAACAGGCGTCCCGGTTCGACCTGAGTTTTATACAGGTAAATCCCAATGCTGAAGCTGAGGAGAACCTGTAATGGCCCTGCAAGACACCTTGGAACAACTGCGCAGCGTCGATTTTAACAATCTCGACGTAAACAACGTGGGCAGCTGGCCTGGCCCGGTAAAAATCATGTTGATGGCCATTCTGTTTGTGCTGATCCTGGCGGTGGGTTATTACTGGCACATTACGGACAAACAATCTGATCTGGACCGGGCTGAAGCCAAAGAGCTTGATCTTCGTAAAGAGTACGAAGACAAGGCGGGTCAAGCGGCTAATCTGGAGGCTCTGCGACAGCAAAAAATTGAAATGGAGGCCACTTTTGATGGCTTGTTACGGCAATTGCCGACGGATACCGAGGTGCCGGGGCTGCTGGAAGACATTACCCGCACCGCGCTGGACAACGACCTGACCATTGAGAGTATCGACCTGCAACCGGAAAAAACCACCGAGTTTTATATCGAATTGCCGATCCAGGTGGTGGTGGAAGGGACCTACCACAAGATCGGTTCTTTTGTGAGCGGGGTGGCTAATCTGTCCCGTATTGTCACCTTGCATGACTTTGCCATTGAACCCACGGATGACTTTCCGACCTTACGCATGGAAATTCTGGCAAAAACCTATCGATACCTTGAGGAGGCTAACTGATGTCTTCGCCTCTAAAACAGCCTATGGCGGTATTTTACGGGCATGTGCGCAAGGGCCTGATTATGTTGGCGTTGTTGAGTGTGGCCGCGTGCAGCCCAAGTAATGACTACGCGGACATCAATGCATTTATGGATGAGGTGGATGCGCGCCCCAGGGGCCGGATTGAGCCGCTGCCACCCATCGAGACGGTCCCCCCGTTTTCATACGTGGTGAGCAATAAGCGCAGCCCATTTGAACCGCCGGCCATCGTCAAGCGCGTGGATCGCCGCAGTGGACCCCAGGTCACCCCGGACTTTAATCGGGTCAAGCAGTTCCTGGAACAGTTTCCCATTGCGCAGTTGGCTATGGTGGGTACCCTGGCACAAAACGGCGTTACCTTTGCGCTGGTTCAGGACGGTAACGGCGGGGTTCACCGGGTACAGCCCGGTGACTACATGGGCAGCGATCACGGCAAGATCGAAGGGGTTAAAGAGACCGGCATAGATTTGATAGAGATTGTTCCAGATGGAACGGGCGGATGGGTAGAGCGTACGCGCTCGGTCTCCCTGGCGGGTGGAGCATAGAGGATGAATAACATGTTTAGTAAGCAGATGGGATGGGTAATCCGAGCGGTTATGGTGTGCGTGGTGAGCTTGACAAGTGCAGCCGCGTGGGCAGTTTCCATGGAGGCCATAGAGTTTTCTTCGCTCCCCGGGGATAAAACCGAAATACGCATGCAATTTGATGGTACGCCACCCAACCCAAATGGTTATACCATTGAACAACCGGCGCGCATTGTCCTTGACCTGCCCGGCGTGGTCAGTGGTTTGGATCAGAAGCACCACAACCTGGGTATTGGCAACGCGCGGCGGGTTTCGGTGATCAGCACCAAGGATCGCACCCGGGCCATTGTCAACTTAACTCAGTTGGTGAGCTACGAAACCAGTGTTGAAGGGAATACCCTTTACCTGTTGGTGGGTGCTGGCAGCACCTCGGGCGCGCCGATGGCGCAGCAGGCGGTGGCTGATGATCAGCGGGTGCGTGGTGCCGCCAGTGGTGGCGATTCGCAAATTCAAAGCGTGGACTTCCGTCGCGGTGAAGGTGGAGAAGGACGTATCATTCTGTCGCTGAGCGACCCCAAGGTGCCGGTAAACGTGTCCTCGGATTCGGGTAAGGTGCGGGTGGAAGTCCGCAACACCCATTTGCCGGAAGATCTGCGCCGGCGTCTGGATGTGACCGACTTTGCTACGCCGGTCCATCTTATTGATGCGGTCCAGCAGGGTGATCATTCGATCTTTATTATCGAAGCCAAGGGTAACTACGATTATCTGGCTTACCAGGCGGACAATACCATGTCCATCGATGTGACTCCGGTTACCGAAGATGAACTGGCCCAGCGGGAAAGTCTGTTCCGTTTCAAGGGTGAAAAGCTCTCCCTGAACTTTCAGGACATCGAGGTGCGTTCGGTATTGCAGTTGATTGCCGATTTCACGGATTTGAACCTGGTGGCCAGTGATACGGTTTCCGGCCGCATTACGCTGCGGTTAAAGAGTGTGCCCTGGGATCAGGCGCTGGAATTAATCCTCAAGACCAAGGGTTTGGATCAGCGTCAGGTGGGTAATGTACTGCTGGTTGCGCCGGCGGCTGAAATTGCGGCCCGGGAAAAGCTGGAGCTGGAAAACCAGAAACAGATTTCTGAGCTGGCGCCGCTGCGCACCGAGTTTGTACAAATCCGCTATGCCTCAGCGTCGGAGTTGTTTAATTTGTTTAACTCCGGCGGCGGCGGTGGCTCCTCCATGTTGTCTGATCGAGGCAGCGTGATTGTGGATGAGCGCACCAACTCAATTATTCTCACCGATACGGCGGACCGCCTGGAAGAATTCCGCCGGGTGATTGCACAACTGGATATACCTGTCCGTCAGGTGCTGATCGAAGCCCGGATCGTTACCGCCAACAGCACCTTTTCCGAGCAGATGGGTGTGGCCTGGGGTGGCGGCGGCATCCATAACACCGGCAGTAAGTCCATCCGGTATGGTGGTTCGCAAGAAACCCTGACGGAACTGCAGAATATTCTGGTCGACGGTACCGGTGATATTTCCACCCCCGGAGACCTGGTTGTCGACCTGGGGGTCACCCAAGCCGGTGCCTCCAGCTTTGGGGTCGGTTTGACCGGCAATGGCTACCTGGTTGACCTGGAGCTTTCCGCTCTGGCGGCGGATGGTAACGCTGAAGTGGTGGCCCGGCCCAAGGTCATTACCGCGGACAAGAGTCCTGCGGTCATTGAATCCGGTGTGGAAATTCCTTTCCAGGAAGCCACCAGCAGTGGGGCAACCTCCACATCGTTTAAGGATGCGGTACTGTCCCTGGAGGTGACGCCACAAATTACGCCGGACGACCGTATTATCATGCAACTGAACGTGAAGCAGGATACGGTGGGCCAGGTCTTTAACGGCGTGCCCTCAATCAACACCAATGAAATTCAAACCGAAGTGCTGGTCGACAATGGGCAGACGGTTGTACTGGGTGGAATTTTCCAGACCGATAAGAATATTTCCACCACCAAGACCCCGTTCCTGGGTGATATTCCCTACGTTGGTCGCTTGTTCAAGCGTACCGTGGAGCGGGATGATAAGCAGGAGCTGTTGATTTTCATCACGCCGCGCATAATTGCGGACTCGTTAACCGACCGCTAAAGCGTATGGGGTATTCGCGCCCCGGCTGAGCTTGCTTTAAACTAAACGGCGCCACAGGCGCCGTTTTTTATGATTCGTCAAAATATCTTTATAGTTGGTCTTATGGCCGTGGGAAAAAGTACAGTAGGCAGACTGCTGGCTGAGTCCCTGGACATGCCGTTTTATGACTCTGATACCGAAATCGAAGTTCGGGCCGGAGCTGAAATTTCGTGGATTTTTGACGTAGAAGGTGAGTCCGGCTTTCGCGAGCGTGAAGAACACGTCATTGATGATTTAACCCAGTTGGAAGGGGTGGTATTGGCCACCGGCGGCGGGGTGGTGAAGAGTGCCCTGAACAGACAACACCTGGCGGCCCGGGGTAAGGTGATCCATCTGCATTGCCCCTTGAAAAGGCTGTTGGAAAGAACCCACAAAGACCGCAAACGCCCACTATTGCAGGGCAATAACCGGGAAACCGTCCTGGTTGAACTGATGCGCGAGAGAGAACCGCTGTACAACGAAATTGCAGACTATCGATTTGAATCCAATGAGCAAAGTGCCAAACAACTGGTGCACCAGATTGTGCGCAGGCTTGAACAAGACCGGGTCATTTGCTGATGCTTAAGACAATTTCCGTTGCCTTGGGAGAGCGCTCTTATCCGATTCACATCGGCAACGGTCAGCTTGCCGGAGACCCACTGCGCAGCCTGCTGACACCCTTGCTTGCCGGGCGGCAGTGTTTGTTGCTGACCAATGCCACGGTATATCAATTATTTGGGCAACAGGTACGGGATAGTCTGAGTAATCTGCAGGTTGATGTATTTAAGATGTCTGATGGTGAGCAGTACAAGAACCTCGCCAGCTATAGTGCAGCGCTGGACTGCCTGATGGAAAACCGGCACAACCGCACCACCTGTGTAATTGCCTTGGGTGGTGGCGTGGTCGGCGATCTGGCGGGTTTTGTGGCAGCCACCTTTCAGCGTGGTGTGGACTTTATTCAGATCCCCACCACCCTGTTGGCCCAGGTTGACTCGTCGGTGGGGGGCAAGACCGCGGTGAACCACCCGGGTGGCAAAAATATGATTGGTGCTTTTTACCAGCCCAAGGCGGTGATTATCGACACCGATGTGCTTAAGCATTTGCCCCAGCGGGAGTATGCCGCGGGTCTGGCGGAAGTGGTTAAGTACGGGGTGATTGCTGACCCGGACTTTTTTACCTGGCTGGAAGATCATGTGGCGGATTTAAACGCGCGGGATCCCCACGCCCTGCAGTACGTGATTAAACGATCCTGTGAGATCAAGGCAGAGGTTGTGGCTGAGGATGAGCGCGAACTGGGTGTAAGGGCCATTTTGAACTTTGGGCACACCTTTGGCCACGCCATTGAAAATTTAAGCGGCTACGGCGCCTGGTTGCATGGTGAAGCGGTGGCAGTGGGCATGGTGATGGCGGCCCGGCTTTCGGCTGATCTTGGCCGGCTGTCCAGTGGTGCGGTGGAGCGCCTGGAACAGTTGCTGATGCAACTGAAATTGCCGGTGCGGTTGTGGGACCTC